>RFHE01000244.1 GCA_003696445.1 Calditrichota bacterium
ATAGGCCCGCGAAACACGCGAAACAAACAAAAAGAAAGGATGCCCGAGGAGCCTGCACTCCTTCGGTTAGATAGCCCCGAAGGGGCGATACATCGGTAGCCCGGGGCAGTGCCCCGGGTGAGGGGGCACCCTCAACAGCACCCAAAAGCCCCGGAAGGGGCGACACAAATGTTCGGTTTTTCTCATTAACACCGCGGCTTCAGCCCGGTGAGACTGGGATGCCACTTCGGCAGACTGCAACCGTTTCAACGGTTTTCCGGAAACCCTGCTTGCCGCGTCCCCGTGCCTGAGATCCTTCGACTTCGCCCCGCTCGCGCGGGGCTCCGCTCAGGATGACCCCGGAAAAATGGCAGGTCCCGGCAGGCTTCCCACACACATCAGGGGTTCTTGCGCTGGAGGCGGAGCCTCCCGAGATAATACGTTCCCCAGCACAGCCGTGGAACGAGGAAACGGGGCTCGGCCGGGCACAAATACCCAGCGCCGCCGTCATCCAGGGCGCGGCGCTGCCCTCAGGAAAAGCCGCATGGCAGGGGCTTCATATTCGGGTAGGGGAGATGATGGTCTGCCGAAAACGGGGCTTCGGCTCAACAGGGGCATGTCCGGAAAACGCAGGCAAGCGGGTTGCCCCGGGAAAAGCAATCCCCTCCCACAGCGGGTTCGCAGGCATTGTTTGCTTGGGAGGCCCTCTCAGGCTAAATTGCGTGAAAAATGAGGAACATTTGAATGGCTTCCATTGCTCCCAACTGGCGGCAGCGCCTCTCCGGCCGTCTGGTCACTGCAGAGGAGGCTGCTGCGCAGGTCAGCGCCGGCCACCGCATCTTCATCGGCTCTGGAGCAGCCGAGCCACAACAGCTGGTTGCCGCCCTCACCCGGCGGGCAAGGGAAATCGGCGATGCCGAAATCGTGCACATTCTGACCCTGGGCAAAGCCCCTTACGCCGATCCTGCAGTGGCACCGTTTTTCCGGCCCAACGCCTTTTTCGTTGGGCCCAATGTGCGCCGCGCTGTGGATACCGGCAAGGCCGATTACACCCCGGTCCACCTTTCCGATATCCCCCGGCTTTTTCGCCGCGGCCGCATTCCGCTGGATGTGGCCTTTGTCCAGGTGGCTCCTCCCGACGAACATGGCTATTGCTCCCTGGGCGTGAGTGTGGACATCGTGAAAACAGCCATCGAGGTGGCCGAAACGGTGGTGGCCGAAGTCAACCCGCGGATGCCCCGCACCCTGGGCGACAGCTTCGTGCACCTGAATCAGCTGGATTTTCTGGTGGAAGTGGAATACGATCTTCCCGAATCGTTGCCTGCCGCACCGGATGAGACGGCCCTGGAAATCGGCCGTCAGGTGGCCTCGCTGGTCGAGAACGGTTCTACGTTACAGATCGGCATCGGTAGCCTGCCCCACGCCGTGCTGACCTGCTTGAGAGAGAAGAAAGACCTGGGCATTCACTCGGAAATGATTTCCGATGGGGTAATCGAACTCATTGACCGAGGAGTGATCACCGGAAGAAACAAAAGCCTGTTTCCGGGTAAGGTGGTGTGCAGCTTTTGTCTGGGCAGCCGGCAATTGTACCGCTACGTGGACAACAATCCCTTTTTTGAATTTCGCCCGGTGGAATTTACCAACAACCTGCTGAACATCGCCCGCAACCGCCAGATGGTGGCCATCAATGCCGCCCTGGAGGTGGACCTGACCGGGCAGGTCTGTGCGGAAGGGCTGGGCTATCGGTTTTACAGCGGACTGGGCGGGCAGGTGGATTTTACCCGCGGCGCCGCGCTGGCCGAACAGGGCAAGCCGATCATCGTGCTTCCCTCCACCGCCCGGAACGGCACCGTTTCCCGGATCGTTCCCGGTCTGCGCGCCGGAGCCGGCATCTCCATTAACCGGGGGGACATCCATTACGTGGTCACCGAGTACGGGGTGGCCGACCTGTGGGGTAAATCGATTCGGCAACGTGCCCTGGCGCTTATCTCCATTGCCCATCCCCGGTTCCGCGAGCAACTGCTGGAGCAGGCCAAAAAACACCGGCTGGTTTACCAGGACCAGATTCTGGTTCCCCGGGCTATTTACCCGGATCAATGGGAAACCGAACACCAGTTTCCCGACGGTACCCGCGTCTTTTTCCGCCCAGTGAAGCCAACCGATGAGCCGCTGCTCAAAGAGCTGTTCTATTCCTGCTCCGAGGAAACCATCCGCCACCGGTTTTTTGTCACCATCCGCACCATGCCTCACCAGAAGTTGCAACAGCTGGTGAATGTGGATTACCACAACCAGATGTGCATTGTGGGACTGCTTCGGGAAGGGGACAGCGAAAAAATGATTGCCGTGGGCCATTACAGCCGGGATCCGGCCACCAACCTGGCCGATGTGGCCTTCCTGGTTCAGGACGATTACCAGGGTCGAGGCATCGGGTCTTTTTTGCTCCAATATCTCATTAAAATAGCCAGGGCCAACGGCATCCGCGGCTTCACCGCCGATGTGCTGGTGGAAAACATGCCCATGATGAAGGTGTTCTACAACAGCGGTCTGCCCATCCGCAGCACCGTGGAGGGGGATGCTTTTCATCTGGAACTGCTGTTTTCAGGCAAGGATGCGGAGCAGTCGGAAAAGAACGGCTGAGCCAGCAGGCCCCATTAGGCTCGGCTGACTCCGCTCAGGCTTTTTGCCCGGCCTTGCACCGTTATTTTTCCTCGAATTCAGCCATCCACATCCGCAACCGGGGAAGCACCAGCTGCTGGAGCAGGACAAACTCCTGCTCGAAGTTGGGGGTAAAAATACCCTTCCCCAAAAGCGCCTGGATCTCGGCGATGCGCCAGAACCGCCCTTCCTGAATTTCCAGTGGATCGGGGTAAAAAGGCCCATCGTCCACCAGCAGAAAGCCATGCACCAGTTCGCTTTCTCGTTCGTTCCGGTGGATGTAGCGAAACAGCGGCCGGAAGCGCTGGAGGGTAATCCCCAGCTCCTCTTCCGCCTCCCGTCGCAGGGCCTGCTCAATCGTTTCGCCGGCCCGCACATGCCCGCCTACCGCCGTATCCCATTTGCCCGGATAAAGGTCCTTGTTCTCTGCTCGCTTTTGCAGGTAGAGCTCGCCCTGGCGATTGAAAATGTGCAGGTGCACCACCGGGTGGATCAGCGCCGGATTCCCGTGAACCTGACTGCGCGGTGCCATGCCGGTCACCTTTCCCTGAGGATCCACAATCGGGAACCACTCCTCCCCCTTCAGTTTACGGCGCTGCCACAGGGCCCGACCCGCCTGGCCGGCCACAACCCCTCCCAGCAGCAGGTAAAACAATCCCCCGCTCACAAAGCCCCAGGCTTCGGTGCTCAGGTAAAATGCGGCGTAAATCACCATCCCGATGTGGAGGAGCACCACCCACAACATCTGGCGCATGGTGCGTTTCATTTGCTGGAGTTGTTCCGGCGCCGGGCGAAAGTCGGGCATGTGGCGCAGGCTCATCTGGATGAGCAGCGGGCGGCGGCCAAAGGCGCTCAGCGCCAGCAGCACAGCCAGAATCGCCTCCACCAGGGCCGGCTTGAGTTTGAAAAACAGATCGTTGTGAAACCACAAAGAAATGGAGCCCAGCAGGACAATCAACCCGGTGTCCAACAAAACGAATCCGTCCAGGCGCCGCTGGCGCAAAAAGGTCCAGCCCAGCTGGCCGAGGCCGAAAACCAGCGCCACCACCAGTCCGGCGCTCAGGCCCCACAGCGCATCAGCCAGTACAAAAACCAGCAGGGGCAAAAAACCCAGCAGCGTCAGACGGATGAGATCCCTGCGGGAAACAACCGATCGGGATGGTGCAGCGGCCTTATTCATGGCCCGGCAATTTCACAAACCGGCGGGGCAAATGCAACCAGAGGGCAACGATTTTTGCCTTCACGAAAGCCGGCCTACAGTCTGGAAGCTTTTTTTATGCTTACTTACAGCGCTATGAGGACAGGATGCCAGGCAAGCATCGGGGGCCTCTACAGGAGGAAGTTTTTTTCAAACTGAAATTGACCCGCTGGTCAGTTATATTTCCAGGGCTCTGTAAATGAGTATTTG
>RFHE01000245.1 GCA_003696445.1 Calditrichota bacterium
GTAGGCCCAGATGTCGATTTTTTCCAGCTCCTGCTGAATTTTTGCCATGTCTGCTGGCGATAGGCTGAACGGAATTTGTACCAGCGAATCGCGGGTGATCGCAACGGCGAGCGTGTCCCGAAAGGTATCCAGGGAATTCACCGCATTCACCCCGTATCGCAGGACAAAGTCGAAGGGTTCGCTTTGAGATTTGACCCGCTGCCCGCTGCAGGCGCTTAGGTAGAGCAGGGCGAACAGTGTGGTGCCGGCCAGCCATTTTGCCATTGGATCAGCCCTCGTTTATTTGGCCCGGATAGCAAACACCCCATCCCAGGTGGGCCCGGGAGGATTTTCCAGCAATTCCTGGCAGCGCAGCACGTAGAGGCGCGCCGGCGCATCGTTGGGATCGATCTGCAGCACCTGGCGGAACTGATTCATCGCCCAGTCCCACTTTCGTTCCAGATAGTACTGAATGCCCTGCTGGAAGAATGCCAGCTTTTCCCGCAGGGCATCGTCCAGGGGACCGCTTTTCAGGTCGATCAGTTCGTAGATTTTTACCGGTTCCTGCCGGCCACGCACCCGCACCAGGTCCAACAAGCGGGCCACCACCGCCTCCTCAACCAGCTGGTAGGTGTGTTCGCTGATGATGATGCGGGTGCCGTACACCTTGTTGGCGCTTTCCAGCCGGGCGGCCAGATTCACCGCATCGCCGATGGCCGTGTAGTCGAACCGGGTAGAGGAGCCCATGTTGCCCACAATCATTTCGCCGCTGTTAATGCCGATGCGCTGCTTCAGGGCAGGGAACCCCTGATTCCCCTTCTCCCGGCTCAATCGGTCCAGCCGTTTCTGCATGCGTACCGCTGCCCGGCAGGCCCGCAAGGCATGGTCGGCCTGGTCAATGGGAGCACCGAAAATGGCCATGATGGCATCCCCTTCGTACTTGTCCAGCGTGCCTCCGGCCTGCAGGATAACTTCGGTCATCTCGCTGAGGTACGCATTTAAAATTCGCACCAGATCCTCCGGCTCGGTTTTCTCGGAAAGGGAAGTAAACCCTTCCAGGTCGGAAAAAAGCACCGTACACACCCGGCGTTCGCCACCCAGTTTCAATTTGGCGGGGTCTTTCAGAATCTCGTCCACCACCGCCGGCGCAACGTAGCGGGAAAACACCTGCCGCAGCTGGCGCTTGTCCCGTTCCTCATGCAGGTAGCGGTACATGTAGGCTCCGGCAAAGGCGAACAGCACGCCCAGCAGGGGTTGAACCAGCGGAATCCAGGCAGAATGATTCACGAGCATGAACAGGCTGCACAGAACTAAAGCCAGTATGAACAGCAGGCCGACCACACTGCCGGCCAGGGGCCTGAGGAAAATAAAGCACAGTCCGGCCAGGGCGCAGACGGCCAGCAGGTAAAGCAGGGCCTGGAAGGAATCCCAACGGAGCAGAAATTGCCGGTGGAGCAGTTGATAGAGCACGCTGGCATTGATTTCCACGCCGGGAAAAACCGGCTGCACGGGGGTGGGCTTCAAATCGAACAGGGCGGTGGCCGAAGAGCCGAACAGCACCACCCGATCGGCGAAATATTCCTGAGGGACAAATTTCATGAGCACATCGTAGAAAGAAATGTAGCGAAAGGTGCCGTAAGGGCCCTGGTAGCGGATCAGCATGCGGCCCTGGTCATCTACAGGCACCCGGATTTCGTCCCCATTTGCTGTGCGCAGCCTCAGCCGCCGCTGGCCGTCGTCGTAAAAAACCGATTCCACATTCAGCAGCTTCAGGGCCATGGCCACCGAAAAGGCGGGATAGGCATGCTCGTTGAACCGGGCAAACAGGGGCAGGCGGCGAAACACGCCATCCGGATCGGCCGGCATGTTCACAAATCCCACCCGCTGGCAGGCCTCCAGATAGGCGATGAATTCAGCCTCCAGCCGGTCGTAAGCAGGGAGCTTGTAGAGCAGCTTTTCCGGCAAGTGGACCTGAAACCGCTGCGCAGGAAAGCCCACCGGCTCGGCGGCCATCGGGTAGCGGAACCGACTGCTGTCCGCCAGGGAAAGCAAAATCGCGCCGGCCACATGGCCGCAGCGATCCACCGCATTGACAAATTCCAGATCCTCGGTGGGATGGCGCAGGTCGCGATCGAAAAGGATGTCCAGCCCCACCAGGCGGGGTTTACCCCCGCACACGTAATCGATGGCTCTGGCCCAGTAGGTACGCGGCCACTGATGGAATTTGCCCAGCTTCTGAATGCTGCGCTCATCAATGTCCACAATGACGATTTCTTCAATGGGTTTTTCGGGCAGGTCGGTGGCCAGCACCATCCGCCAGTCGTAGGTGGCGGCTTCGAAGCGGGTCAGAAAGCCACTGAGCGGCCACAGGTGGGCAAGAAGCCACACAACCAGGCCGGCCCCGATCCCGATCGACAACCCCATGAGCCCTCTTTTCCATCGACGCTGCATCATGCCGTGCCATTCCTCCGGTTGAACCGATTCACCGCTTCCATCAAACGCTGAATATCGGCCTCCGTATTGTAGAAGTGTGGGGCGACTCGAATCATGCCCTCCCGCAGCGAGACGTGGATGCGCTCCCGGGCAAGGGCTTCGAACAGTTCTCCGGCCCGTGGATGGCGAAAGGTGACAATCCCGGAGCGGTGCTGGAGATCGGGCACGGTAAACAACTCCAGCCCGATGCGACGGCAGGCGTCGATGAGCAGGCTGGAGAGATGGAGCACCCGCTGTTCGATAGCCTGCGGGCCGATCTCCAACATCATGTCCAGGCTGGCATTGGCGCCCACCAGCCCGGCGGTATTGAACGTACCGGTTTCGAAGCGTCCGGCGTGCGGCAAAAATTCCAGCCGGTAATCCAGAAATCGCTCCGAGCCCTGCACGGAAAACCACCCCACCACCGCCGGGTGCAGGCGCTCCAGCAGGTGAGGGGCAATGTAAACAAAGCCGGTGCCCAGCGGCCACATGAGCCATTTGTGCCCGCTGCAGGCTAAAAAGTCGATGCCCATGGCCTGTACGTCCATTTGCAGCGCCCCCAACCCCTGAATGGCATCCACGCAGAAGATGAGGCCGTGACGATGGCACAGCTCGGCCAGCGCCTTTAAGTCGGACCGAAAACCGTTCAGAAACTGGACAAAACTGATGGAAAGCAACCGGGTGCGGGGCGTGATGGCATGCTCAAAATCCTCCAGCAGCAAGCGGCCCTCCCGCGGTACTACGAAATCTACGGCCACCCCCAGGCGTTCCAGGTTTAAGAACGGGTACACATTGGCCGGAAATTCCATAGAGTTCAGCAGAATCCGGTCGCCCGGTTGCCAGCTCAAACCATTGGCCAGAATGTTCAGCCCGGATGAGGTGTTGGGCGTCCAGGCTATGTCCTCCGGGCGGGCATTAATGAGGGCGGCCACTTTCATTTTGAATTGCTGGCGCACCTCCAGGGCCTGGGGCCAGAATTCAATGTTTTGTCCGGAGCGCTGGTCCAGATACCAGCGCAGCGCCTCCACCGTAGGCCGGGGCAGGGGAGAGACGGCGGCATGGTTCAGATAGGTCTGCTCGCTGCTATGGGGAAAATAATCGGCAAAATCAGTGTTCTGGTTCATGACGGTCGTTTTCCAGGCTCGCTGGGTTTTAAGTTTTTGTTTTCCTTGCATAAGTTCAAATATCCGGGCAAAAGATTCAAGGGTTCAGAGAAATCGGAGGCAGGTTGGGTTTGGCGCTTAAAACCACTGGTCGGCCGGTGGCCAGGCCGCCTGGAGCGCCGCAAGCCACTGCCGAGCCTGTGCCGGGCTGTAGAAGGGGATGCCGCTGATCCGGTGGGCGGCGGGTGCGGTTGGCTGCAGGCGCCAGCGAAACCCGCTGCTGGATTTGACCACCAGCTTACGGATGCGTTGCTCCGGGTTGAACCAGGCGGAGACGTCCACGGCCAGTTCGCCGGCAGGGCCGGCCACGCTGAAGGCAATCCACTGGCGCTGGAAACGTGCGGGCACAAACCGCCGCGGGTGCCGGGCCAGCCCGGCAAAAAGGAAGTAAAATTGCAAGCCAAACAGCCAGGCCGGGTAGGCGGCTTCCAGGTCGGTTTGCCGGAAGCCCGGCCCTCCCCGGGACTTGCGCAGCGCCACACAGAACGCCCAGACCTGTTCCACGGCCGGCAGCCGGCCCGTGCGCACCAGGAGGGTGATTATGGCTTCCAGGGCGTAGAGCGGCAGCTTTTGCCAGCCGGAGGGCGGGAAGGGGCGTTCCGGCAGGCCAAGCGCCCGTACCTGGCTCAGAAAGGCCGGGTGGGTCAGGTTTAAGTCGGCCAGCCAATCCCGCTGGTAATGGGCTTTACGCAACAGGCCGAACAGGGCCGTTTCGGTGGGATGGCGGCGGAGCGCCTCGCGCAGCAACTGCCGCCAGCGATCCGTCCGCCCGCTCTGCCGATACAGCTTTTCCAGCGTGGCGCGCAGAAAAAGATCCTGCGGATTGTCCAGAAACAGCGGTTCCAGCACTTCCAGTGCCTGTGGGAGCCGTCCCATGCGGGCCAGCAGGAGTCCCTTTTGCTTTTGCAGGAACCGGTCTTCCGGGTGGCGGGCAAGCAAGGCTTCCAGCTGAGCCAGCGCCTCGGTTTGGCGACCCCGGCGGCGCATTTGCTCCACGGCCAGTATGCCTACTCGATCGGGTACAAGTTCGGGCAGGTGGGGGTTGGTTTGCCTCAGCTCCTCGATCAGCCTGGCGATCGGCCGGGCCTCGACCCGGGCCAGCAGGCGAAGCAGGGCGAGGAAGTCCTGCCGGGAAAGGTGATCGGCTTGCTGGAGATACCGGCGAATTTTGCCGGCCACTTCGAGGCGCTGGCCCCTGGCCGCCTGCAGGGCCATTTCCTGAACAAACAGCAGATTTGGATCCCCGAACCGCTGGCGGGCCTGGGCGATCCACTGCTCTGCTTCGTCCAGGCGGCCCCGCCGAATCAGCAGGTCCACCAGCCGCACCAGGGCAAAGCGGTCGGCCGGACGGCGTGCCAGGATGGCACGGTAATCGGCTTCCGCCTGCTTCCAGCGCCGCAGCTGTTCCAGAACGCGCCCTCGCAGGTAGCGCGCGTAGGGGAAATCCGGGTGGCTTTCCAGCACAGATTGAAGCAATTCCAGCGCCCTGGTGGGATTGCCCTGCCGCAGGTGAACATCGGCCAGCCGGGTGAGCAGCAGGGGGTGGTCCGGGGAGAGGTTCAGCGCCTCGGCCAGCAGGGCGGCGGCCCGCTCCAGGCGGCCTGTCTCTATGGCCTCGCGGGCCTGGCGCAGGGCTGCACGGATGGCCGCCTGCTTGCCACCACCCTTTTGTGTGCCGCGGTTGGGTTTCATGGCATGGTTTGGCTATTGCTTTCATTTGCCGGGAGGTGCGGTGATCCGCCACCCCTTTACTCAGGATTCGGTTCGGCCTGCGGCAGGAGCGAGTGTTCGATCCTCCATGCGCCGCCAGCAGCTGACCCGCCTTCCCGGGGAGAGGGTTTCGATGGGCGGTTCCAGCCGGCGGCAGGTGTCGTCGGCCTCCGGGCAGCGGGGATGAAAGGCGCAGCCGCCGGGCAAATAGGCCGGAGAGGGCACCTGCCCTGGAATCGGCTGAAACCGTCCCCGCGGTTTGCTCAGATCGGGCACGGTGTCCAGGAGCATCCGCGTGTAGGGATGCCGCGGCTCGCGGAAAATCTGCTCCACCGGCCCGCTTTCCACCTCCCGGCCCGCGTACAGCACCAGCACCCGGTTGCACAGCTCGGCCACCACCCCCAGATCGTGGGTGACAAACAGCACGCTCATCTGCCGCTGCCGCTGGATTTGCTGGATTAACTCCAGAATCTGTGCCTGAATGGTCACATCCAGGGCGGTGGTGGGTTCGTCGGCAATCAGCACCTCCGGTTCCCCGGCAAGCGCCATGGCAATCATCACCCGCTGTTGCAGGCCGCCGGATAGTTGATGGGGATATTGATGGTAGCGCCGCTCGGGATCGGAGATGCCCACCTGAGAAAACAGCGCCAGCACCCGCCGGCGCCCCTCGGCTTCCGGCAGGCCAAAGTGGCGGCTCAGCACCTCACGAACCTGCTCGCCGGCTGTTAATACGGGATTAAGCGCGCTCTGCGCCTCCTGAAAAATCATGGCGATGTGCCGGCCGCGAATCCGGGTGAGTGCCGGCTCGTCCATCTGCCACAAATCGTTGCCTTGAAACAGAACCCGGCCACTTTGGTAGCGGGCCGGTGGGGAGGGCAGCAGCCGGGTCAGGCTCAAACAGGTCAGCGTTTTTCCGGAACCGCTTTCGCCCACCAGGCCCAGCGTTTCCCCGGGAAAGAGGGCGAGATCCAGCGATCGAACCACCGGAAAACTGCCGGCCTCGCTGGCAATGTCCACGGTCAGGCCCTGGACTTCCAGAATGGGCTCAGGGGCGCGTCCCGGAATGGGGGTTTTGTCCACCGGCCGGCTCTCCTCCAGCAAATTGTGTTCAAAGAGTGACGTTTGTTCCAGGAGAAAATAAGGGCCGGGACGGGCAGGGGGCAATGCAAATTCCAACCGGGGGGGTGGCACGCCAAGTGGAAAGAAGCAGGTGCCTGATGTTGCAGAATTGCGACACCCCCCTGGGTCAGAGTGTCTCTAGGCAAGCGCCGGGAATTGCTTGTGCTCAATGGTATAGTGTTATATATTGAAAAGAAAGTAATAAATTAGTTAATAAAAACAGAAAACTTGTTAAAAAATGGATATTAAAACTTTTGCAAGTATTGTTGGTGTACTTGGTTTAGTTATCACCGTTGCGCGACCTTTATTTTTTCTCGATTAGAACATAGAAAAAATGTTATTGTTAAAGTGTATAAAGGAGATTATTCTGAGATCGCTTATTCGTCGCAGCAGAATCAAACCGTTAATTTTGATACAGATTTGATGAAATTAGGTTAACTAATATAGATGGAAAGCCGCTCATTGTAAATCTCAAGAGTTTTTTGCTAAGGCATCAGGAAAGAAAATCACAACTTTTGATACTGATTGGGTAGGTCTAGACAGAATCCCACCACCCCTACAAGTTGGTAATTCCGTAGAGGTAGCAATGTTTCTCAGCGAGTTAGAAAAATTGTTAAATCTTAAGTCGTTAGACAACTATGCAAACGCACTGTAATGTTAAAAAACAATTGTGCCTTTAATAGTAGGATTTCAAGATCACAACGAAAAATTGTTTGTAAGTAAGTCATTTAAATATTGGTATTTTGTTGCAGAAATTATTCAAGAGAATTAATAAAACACTACAAGAAGCCGCTAATGCAGTGCGTTCCATAGAACCAGTTGAGCTTGGCTGTAGCGCACCAAATATTGACATATTCAGGAGGAAACCTCATGAAAGACAAACAATTGCTGGAACGGATCGTCGTTGATCCTAAAGTTATGGTTGGAAAACCTGTCGTTCGTGGGACGCGATTAACTGTAGAATTTATTCTGAACCTGTTGGCGCATGGTGCGACGATAGAAGAAATCCTTCAGGAGTACAAGGGGCTCACCCGGGAAGACATTCAGGCCTGTATCCTTTTTGCCACAAAAGCATTGGAAAGTACAGAATTTATGCCCCTGGCTACGGAGGGAGCTTAGATGCGTTTTCTTGTGGACGAATGCATCGGTCCTGCGGTTGCAGAATGGTTGCGCGAACAGGGACATGAGGTGTTTTCGGTATACGATGAGGCACGGGGTCTGGACGATGAAGCTATCATCAAAAAAGCCTCTGCTGAAAACTGGATTTTGATAACAAACGACAAGGACTTTGGGGAAAAAATTTACCGCGAAGGGCATCCTCATCGGGGGGTTATTCTCCTCCGACTTGAAGATCAGCGATCTATTATGAAGATAAAGGTTCTCCGCCAGTTGTTTCAGGACTATGGTGATCGGTTATCCGATCGGTTTGTCGTCGTGACTGAAACGAATGTGCGATTCGGCCAAAAATAAGAAAGAAAGCTGGCTAGAAAGCTTTGCACTTGATGCCTCTACGCTGCGCTTCCCGACGCAGATGGAGATCGCTCTGTTAGCCGAATAGAAAGATTTTAGCATGAGTAATTCGGAGTGGTGGCTTCTTGTTCTGACGGAGGAGGAATGAGAGCTCATTGAAACCCTGATTCGTGAGGAACGGGGCCCGAGGATCGTTGAGGATAGTGAATAATCCGGTCTCGATATAGGTGAGGGAATTCGACGGAGCCTCTCGACAACGCAGCACACTTTTCCCTGTGAAAAGCGAAGTCTGACGCTGAACGACATGGCGGCACAACTTCGAGTGCCGCAATTCCGAATGCGAGATGTGGAATCAGAAAGCCCGCGGATTCAACCAAAGTTGTTGAACGGGCATGTTGAGTTTCTGGGATTGCAGTCTGGGCTCGCGGACTGGACTAATCGCTATCCTGATGTTGCTCTGCGTTTTGGAGTGACGTCAAGTGAGACAGCCGATAGGAGAGCCCCAGCCGGGGGCCGCTCCTGGGGGGTGCGAATCGGAGCACTGCCAGCAGAAGTAGTTCGGCCGCCAAATCCTTCGAATTGGATCATAGCCGTCTTCCATGCTTGTCTTTGGTCTGTTTTTTCCTGATTTTTTTACGGAACTTTGGAGGAATTGAACACTTGTCGTTTGATAAAAGATGGGGAAGGGATCGCCAGATCTGAAGTGGACAAGAATGAGGAAGTGCTCCGATTTCTGATGGAGAGTCCTTCACAAGAGAGGCAATGGTCCTTACAGAAACGCATCCAATGTTGTAAGCAATACCGAAAGGGATGAAAAAAAAGCTTTGACTAACATTTCGTGCAACGAATTACCTTTTACCAGAGCTAAATCGGGGCTTTGCTAACAAGGAGGGGGTGACATGGGTACGGAAATCAAAACATGGCAAGTGGTAAGTGGCAAACTTCAACCTGTTAACACATCACTTGCTGAAGCAGGGCGCAGAGAAACCCAGGACTTGGAAGAGTGGATCGTTTCCAACCCCGCCATCATTGGGGCTGGGATTAGTATTATTGGTAGGCAAGTTCCGACTAAATCCGGCCCTCTTGATCTGCTGGGAATAGATAAACATGGCAACTCGGTCATCGTTGAATTGAAGCGTGATAAGCTTCCACGAGAAGCTCTGGCCCAGGCGATTGACTATGCTTCAGATGTTGCGGAGTGGAGCATCGAAAAATTCGGTGAAATTTGCACCCAGTTTACGGGTAAGAGGCTGGAAGACCATTTAACAGAGAGTTTTCCCGACATCAATTTGGAAAATCTGAACATCAATGAAACGCAGCGAATCATCTTGGTAGGCTTTGGGATAGAAGGTGCGTTGGAGCGCATGTTGAATTGGCTATCGGATTCTTACGGGGTGAATGTTAATGCTGTTTTGTTGCAGTATGTACGGACAGCGCGGGGGGATGAGTTACTTAGCCGAGTAGCGGTGATTTCTGAAGAATTGGAAGAGCAACGGAGTAAGCGGAAGAAATTTCAAATTCCCATGTCGGATGAGCCTGGAGAGTATCCGCCGGATGCCCTGAAACAAAAGCTCACGCAATACCTTTCCCAGGATTTGTGGTCAGCGAAGCGGATCACCAAAGTTCTACTTCCGGTTTTACTCCGGGAGGGGAAAGTTACGCGAGATCAACTGAAAAAGGAATTTGTCCAGATGGGCGAAGCAGAAACCGAAAGAGACGCTGGTTATTTTCTGTCGCTTATCTCCCAGCAGATTGGATTGGCAAGAAATGATTTTCTGCGTCAGGTGATCGGGTATGAATATCATCCGGACATGCCGTGGATGAAGGAAACTTATTTTATTCGTGAAGAGTACCGAGATTTGGTTCAGGAGGTATTAGATAGCTTGAACAAAAATTAAACTCTGCCTAACAACGGTGGCAGAGAAAGCGGTTAAATACCGCACGAAAACAGGCGCTGTTTTCAAAGGATGTAGTGGGTTGGCGGTGGTAGTTTTGCAGTTACTCTCACTGCCGCTTAGGCACACGTGAGGTAACTCTCTTCCCTGTAAAAAAGGAGGAAAGCGATGAAAACGTGGAGAGAATGGATTGTCTCGAACCCCTCGGTGATGATGGGAAAACCGGTGATCGTTGGAACCCGGATCACGGTAGAACTCATTTTAGAAAAGCTGGCTGCCGGTGAGACGATAGAAGATCTGCTGGAAGCCCATCCCCGGCTGACACGTGAAGCCATTCAAGCGGCCCTTGCCTTTGCCGCCGAGCTCTTGCGATCTGATGTGGTGTATCCCGTAGAGTTGCCGAGGTGAAGATCCTAGCTGATGAAGGGGTGGACCTTCCTATTGTGGAGCGGCTGCGCCAAAGTGGCCATCGTGTATGGTACGTTGCTGAGATGGAGCCGGGAATTCCCGACAACGTTGTCCTGGACCTGGCAAATCGGGAGGTGGCCGTACTGCTCAGGGCAGACAAGGACTTTGGTGGGCTCATATTCAGTCAGGGACGGATCGCCAGAGGGGGCGTACTCGTTCGGTTGGCCGGCATATCCCCGGCCGACAAGGCAGAGATCGTGACCTCCGCCCTGGCTGCGCACGGCTGCGAGATGGAATATGCCTTTTCGGTAGTCACTGCTGGAGCCGTGCGCATCCGACGTCGGGCAATTAAATCGGAAAAGAATGACACCACCTGACACTCGTTGCAGCCGACTCACCTCCGCGGGAACTCCGGCAGGCGGCTGGGCTTTGTCGTTAAACCAATTAAAGAATGGTTGCATGAGCACTTGGAAGCGGCAACTTCCCCTCTAATTGAGGAGCAACTGGAACTGATAGAGCACACAATTGGCGAGAGACGAAGTTTGCGAAGCGGAGAGTTGACTGCCACGCGCCGTATCGAAATAGATGAAGGAGTTCAATTGACCCTCTTGACAAGCCAGCTGACTTTTGCCTGTGAGTAGCGCGGATTGAACTGAAGGACGTAGCAGCAAAACATCGAGTTTCGTAAATCCGATTGCCAGAGGCGACAACGGCAAGTCCCCGGCTCCAGCCAGAGTTCTCGAGTCGGTACGTTGAGTTTTCGGGATGAGAGTCCGTACGCTTTAACTTGGATGATCGCTTTCCTGATCTTGCCCTGCACTTTAGATTGACGTCGAGTGGATAAATTGAAGCAAAGTGTCAGACAGTGGGCCGTTCTCGGGACCGGGAATCGTCTAACCGAGCAGAAATCGTTTGGCCGAGCAGTAAGGGAATGAACTCATTAAACGCTCTATCATGTTCACTGCATAACAAATTGATGCCGCCCTCCTTCGTTGGAAGGGCTTTACAGGAAACCCAAAAAGCTGAAATAGGAGCCAATCTCATGGACTATGAAAAATATGAGCAAGAATGTAAACAGATAAGGAAAGAAAACAAAAAACTGATTTCTGGGTTAAAACCTGGCTCTCCGAAAAAGGTCTCTCACAAAAAACCATTGATAAACATGTATTTAACGTGGATTTCTATATCAATGAGTTTCTGTTGTATAGTGAGGCCATCGAAGCCAAGGATGGAGCTGGAGAAATCGATATGTTTTTGGGTTACTGGTTTATTCGAAAGGCTCTATGGGCAAATAGGAGAACGATTAAGGAAAATGCCACGAGTTTGAAGAAGTTTTATCAGTATCTATGTGAAATGGGCATGGTCTCTGAAGAGGCGTTTTCCGCCTTGAAAAAAAACCATTCAACAAAATATGCCGGAATGGTTTGCCGCGATGGACCGCCATGAGCAGCTAGGCCTAGAAGACATGGACGAAATCTGAGGGCCCTGACAGAACCAATCATTTCACCTGAGTGGTCAATTACTGGTGCCTGGACTCAGCAGTTGAGTTAAACGGTTGACTTGCTTCGGTTCAAGTAAAATCCTTTGACTGGACACAGTGGTTGAAATCAGAGAAATTCTCACCGCACTTGCAAAGAAAAGGGCAATTTTTCATTCTGAAGCGGATTTCCAACACGCTTTTGCCTGGGAGATTCACCAACGGTTTCCAAATGCGGCCGTCCGATTAGAACTGCCCATTCTCATTGGAAACAAGCCACTCCATTTAGACATTTACGCCTCAATCGAGAACGAGATTTACGCTATTGAGTTGAAGTACAAGACCCGGGCTCTGGAAGTTCAAATAGGCGAAGAAAGGTTTAAATTGAAGAACCAGAGTGCCCAGGACATAGGCCGATACGATTACATTAAAGATATTCAAAGGTTGGAAAAAATTGTTGCCACAAGAGAGAATGCTATCGGATATGCTGTATTGCTCACCAATGACAGTGCTTACTGGACCGGGACAAATCAGCGCCAGACGGTTGACTCGGAGTTCAGGTTGTATCAGGGAAGGGTTCTTGAAGGCACCTTGCAATGGGGGGCAGGTGCCTCCGACGGGACGAAACAGGGTCGAGAAAGACCTCTGGCATTACGTGGAAGTTATAAGGTACACTGGCAGGATTATTCTCAAGTGAGCAACAAAAATTACGGAATCTTTCGTTACCTGGCTATTGAAATACACAAAGCGCAGTGTGCAGGTTAATAATCCAGTTGCACTCGAGACTATTGCAC
>RFHE01000246.1 GCA_003696445.1 Calditrichota bacterium
CGGAAACTTTCTTCAACCATGTGCCCTATGGCTACCAGCGCTGTCTCATTTTGCTCATGCAGATACCGTGTTTGCTTTCACTTTCCGGGGACACAAGTAAGGCCCCTTGTAAATCGGGAGTTCAATAAAGAGAGGAGCTTTGTGATGCAAACCACGCTCCGCTTCAAGGCTCTGGTTCTGGTTCTGATGCTTTTTGCCTCTGGTTCGGCTCAGGAGTTAGGCCCTTTCCCTTTGTATGTGAATAAGCCGACCGGACAGGCTTCCAGCTTGGAAGGGCAAAAATCCTACACGGCGGACTGCTGCGAATCGGGCACGGCTTCCATCACCACGCAGGGGCCCATTCAAGTTACAGTTCAACCGGAGCTTACCCTGGCTCCTAACCAGAGCAAGACCTGGACAGGAAAGGTTGCGGTGAACCTGGCCGGAGCTCCCGACCCGGGCCAGACCATTCCAGCACAGTTTTTTGTGGATTACCATTTTCAGTATTACGACAAAAACGGAAACCCGACCACCTCTCGGAGAGGCAGAGCTGTGGTCAAATTTTTGATTCATGGGGTAAAAGTCAACCTAGATCCCCAGTATGTGGTCTGCCAGGGGGGTAAGATTCAAATCACCGCCCGCGAGTTTCCTGCCGGCTCGGGTGGAGAGTTCCTGTGGACCACCACCAGCAACAAAATTGCTTTACTCAACGCCGATCAGAAAACGGTCACCGTACAGGCCCAGGGCAATTCGATCGGTTCGGTAAAATTGAAATGCAAATACACGGTACAGGGAGTCAGCTACGAAACGGAAACCACCGTGATCATTTTCCGCCTGGAAGCCCGGCTCTCCCGGCGGCGGGTGTGCGACGGCGCCACCACCCTCGTGCAAATTCTGCCAGTACCACGCAATACACCCATCGACAAAGTAAAAGCGTGCCTACAAAATATAAAGGTGAAGGCCACACCGACCCGTCCGTCCCGGGGCAACCCCATCGGCCACACCAACCTGCCCATTCAGCCTGTAAACAACCACTTGCAGGCCCGGATTGACAACGCCATCTGGTATTCGCTGGGGGCACCCCATTGTAACGACTGGAGCGCCTATTGGATTGAGGTCCAAGCCCAATGCCGTTGTGGCAACCAGAATTTGACCACCCGGCGAATCGCTCTGGCCACCAGTGCTTCCTTTCGCTGTATCAACGGTTGGTCAAAACCAGGTCCAAGATACTTCGCCGGTCAGCCATTTATTCGCGTGTTCCCCCGGCGGGCCGGCGGATTTGCCGTACGCATTGAACAAGGTACCTTCCGCAAAGCCGTGCAATGCCGCACAGCGGTTTTCAGCGAACCCAATTCCCAATACCGGCAAATGATTATTAATGAAGAAAATCGGCACTGCGGCCAGTTTCGGGGTAACACTCAAATTCAAGCCATTCGGAACAAATGGAATGCTCGGAGAATCTTGCAGAACGCCAACCAAATGGTGGCGCAGAAAGCCTTTGGGACTGCTCAACTGGCGTTTCAAGCAGGAATGCGCGCCTTCGTCATCGCCTACAACCTGGAGTTGCGCCGGTCCGCTCAGTGGAACTGGCCCTTGCGCTGCCAATTAGAACGAGAAGCCAAACGGGATATCCGGGCTACTTATCATGCAGATATGCCCTGTGCCTATCCAAACTGTCATTAAAAAACCATTTAGGCTGTGAATCCAAGCCTATTCAGCAAGGAGTCTTCATGCGATTTCCATTCACATTTTTGTCATTTTTCGCCGGCCTGTGGTTAGCATTTCCCCTGCTGGCTCAGGAGGAAGCCTTGCCGCCTCAGCCTTCCCCCACCAACTTGCAGGCCCAGTTGGCCGATGTGGTGGCTGCAAGCCTGCTGGATTCGAGCCTAACCATCGTTCTTGCCGAGGTCCCGGCGCTATCCGATCTTTCCCAACCAACCCCGCACGAAGAGCTTCCGGAAAACTTTCTGGAAATTCTGGTCGAGCTGAGTCTGGCCAATCTAAATCGCCTGGAAAACTTGCGCGGGCAAGCCGAGGCCGGTTTTTACATCGTCAACGTCTTCCCCTTCGAGGAAGCCAGCAATTATCAGGGCTTTCTCTGGGAGCCCGGCTCCCGCTGGCTGCTGTTCTTGGAAAATCCCCTGGATAGCAGCCATGCCCGATTTGCCGAATTTCAGGAGGCCATTGTCCGGCTCAAGGCCGGTTCTCTTTTGCGACCGGGCAATTTTTTCCTGCTCCACCGCAATGGGATGGCGGCCGTTTGCCTCCACTGGCCGCAAAGTGCGGAGAAAAATGAATTGCTGGTGGTCGCACCCGAAGAGGTGGTGGCGGACATCCGGGCCATGCTGAACTGGCTCCCTCGCTTCCGGCGTGACCCGGAGAAAGTGGAACCACCGGAAACGTTTCGTAACCGATTGAAAACCCCCTTGGGTCAGCAAATTTTTGAATATCTGCTCGTGCAATTGGAGATGTAGCCCAAACGGGTGCGGTAATCAGATGAAGCCTCGTTCACACCTTTGCACAGGCCTCAATTCCAGGCAGCCGAAAACGTGGCACAGGCTGCTGGTCCTCCTGGGGCTCTTTCTGCCCGCTCTGCTGGCTGCCCAGGGCAGCTGGTTGATTTACAGTCCGGCGGAAAACGGAACGGTGGCCGACGGAGAGCTGGTGATTTCCCTGCGCTGGGAAGGATCCCACGAACTGGATCCCCGGCGAACGTTTCTGGTACTGGACAAAACCAACCTGAGCAATCGGCTTCGCGTGCAGGGGAAAACCATCACCCTGTTTCATCCCGATCCGGTGGGAGAGGGCCGCCATCGTCTGACCGTGCTGGCCCGGGATGTGCGGGGCACGAAGTTGCCTCCGGTTCAGTGGTCCTTCAAGGTTAAAAGAAAGGGGGCCAGGCAGGCCAGTTCCCCGCAACAGGCAGCGGCGCCCGGGCGGGAACCCTACTGGCAGCTTACCGGGACGCTGGACTCGCGCTTTGAGTCCCTGGACGGTCCCGGCGCTGGGATCCGGCAAGAGCCAAATCGCACGCTCAACTGGCAGGTGGAGGGGGAAGCAGGCGCGGGCAAATGGGAATTCCCCCTCCGCCTGTGGTTAACCAGCGACGAGAGCGGCGCGGCTCAACCCCGGAACCGCTTCCGGGTGGGCGCAGTAGGGCCTTTTCTGGAAGCCTATTTCGGGGACAACAATCCCGTTTTCCAGGAGCTGATGCTCAATGGCAATCGGGTTCGCGGCCTGCAGGCCGGATTGCACCTGGCCGGCATCCACCTGGAGGTGGTCCACGGGGAGGTTCAACGGGCCGTCCAGGGACAGGTGCTGCCATTCCGGCCCGGCGCCGGCCTACAACCACCCCCCAACCTGCAGCGGGATTCCACCTTTGTGGTTGGCGGCGCCTTTCGCCGGCGCCTGAGTGCCGCCCGCCTATCCTTCGGCAGCCGGCAAACCGCCCGGCTGGGACTCACTGCCCTGAAAGCCCGGGACGACACCAGCTCCGCCCGGGCCGGGCAGACCCCCATGGACAATGTGGTGGTGGGCGGGGACCTTACCCTGAACATTCCCGGAGAAAAGAACCACCTGGTCTGGGAATCGGCCGCCGCCCTGAGCCTGACCACCCGGGACATCTCCACCGGCGCCTCCAGCAAAGCGGAAATCGATTCCCTGTTTGGGGTGGACTTTCCCTTCGACCCTCAGGATTACGCCTCGATTATCATTCTAAACACCACCACCTTTCCCGTGGAAATTCAGAAAGGCTCCAGTCTGGCTTACTACACCCGGTTGAACTGGCGTCTGGCAGGACATGCCCTTGAGGGTGAGTACCGCTACGTGGGTCCGGCCTACCGCTCCCTGGGCAATCCCTTCCTGCGAACCGACCGGCGGGGGTATGTGCTCAGCGATCGATTTCATCTGGCGGGTCGAAAATTGCAGGCCCGGGTTAGCTGGGAACAGTTCCGGGACAACCAGCGGAATACCCAGCTCAGTACGCGCCGTACGGACCGGCTGTTTACCCGGTTTCAGCTCAGCCTTTCTCCCCGGGCCCCGCGCATCCTGCTGGGGGTGCGCTGGCAGCGTCGGAAAAGCCTGGAAGAACGTCCCGGAGACACCGACGAAACCCTCTGGCACTGGACCGGAGGCCTGTTTTATCAGACCCGGCTGGCGGGCTGGAATCATCAGTTCCAGTTGACCTACAATTTTAACGATCGTAAAGACCGCATTCGGCCCCAGAGCGGTACCCGCACCCACCACCTTATGGTGGGAGTCTCGCAGAATCCCACGCCCGCCTGGCTCTCCAGCCTCACCTTTCAATGGCTGCAGGTAAATCGGCCCAGCGGCCCTACCCTGTTCCGCCAGCTCACCCTGGGGGTCGGATTGTCCCATCGATGGCCCTCCCGGAAAGGGACCATCGGCGTCGGCGGACAGTACGTCCGCACACCCGCCTCCAGCCTGCTGCCCGGCGGAAACCGAATCCAGTTCCAGCTGCAGGGAAGCTGGCAGATCATCCAGGGGGTTCAGTTCCACTGGAATGCTGGCTACAACCGGTACCGGGACGAGGCTTCCCCGGAGAACCGTTTCAGCGAGCTGTACATTGTGCTGCGCCAGAGCTACGCCCTGTTTCGCTGAAGGAAAGAATGCTGGCAAAAAGATTCCGCCGGGAAGCGTAAAATCTCCCATTTTGAAGAAGGAGGTGGTTTCAACGCCTTCCTCTCCCCAATTCTTTTCCCAACCCTCGAACAACTTCACCGGCAAAAGAAGCAAGGCTGAGCCACCCAGCTTAGCATGGCGCTGTGGGACAGGCTTCCAGCCGGTTATCTACCTGCCCTCCAGCGTGAAGGCTGGTTCCGAACAGCTCCGTGGGGGGCTGTCTAAAAAGTAAAGCAAGGTGAATATATTTTCGAATATTTGCATATCATCTTTTGTATTAGTGCAATGCTTGCACTTGCAGTTTTTCGACTAAATACGGCTATTTAGGTAAAACCAACAACCTTGTAGCCCTTCATTTGTAGGGAACTCACCCCCTTCGCCCCCTCTCTTGCAAGAGAGGGGGTTGGGGGGTGAGTTGACTTAAGTCCCGTGCAAGTGAAAAAGTCGTTTGCA
>RFHE01000027.1 GCA_003696445.1 Calditrichota bacterium
CAGCCATGCTCCATTGGAAGAGCAGCTTACCCGCCAGCTCGAACGCCTGATTCAGGACCGAACGGTGCCTGTGCTGGCCCATCGTTCGCTGGCCGAAACGGCCGGGTTGCTCAAGCCGGCAGTGCTCATCCTGGACGAGGATATTCCGCCGGAGGCGGACTATCTGGACCTTGCGCCCCAGGTGGTGGGCATGTATCCGGTGCACCGGCCCGGAGTGCACTGCCATCTGGCTGTTGAAACACGCTTTAACTATCAGCTGGGTCGGCTTTACCGGCCGAGTGGATTTCCGCCGCCCGACCCGGCCCGCGATCCCCATTACTTCAAGTTTCCGTTTTCCCTGTGCCCCTCGCCTATCGAGGGTCTGTGGGTGGCCCAGAAGGAAATCGGGGATCCCATCCGCTACCAGGAGGCCATCGGCCTGGTGGAGGGCATTGAGATTCGCAGTCCGGTGGACGGCCAGCTGTGGGGCCTGGCCCATTCCGGCCGTTTTGTGGCCGCCAGCCAGCCCATCGCCCTGATCTTCGAAGGCCCCCAGTCCAGCGATTTCCGCCACTTCGGCTTTCGGGAACATGCCATTGCCGGCGCCCTGCTGGAAGCAGTGCTGGCCCGGCACGGTTGAGCCCGAACCCTTTTCCTGGAAACAATTGATTTTTTGCCCGCGCTTGGGGAACTTCTTCGCGCAGTGGAAAAAAGCGGCTGAATCGACCAACCAACGGTTCACAAAAAGCGAGGAGCTGCTGTATGGGTGCGTTCGAACATTGGGTGAAAGAGGCGAGTAATCTGGTCTGGGGCGTTCCCTTAATCGTGCTGCTGGTAGGAACCGGTCTCTGGCTGACCATCCGGCTGCACGGCTTACAATTTACCAAACTGTGGCATTCCCTTTACCTGGCCCTGATCAAGCGCAAGGAGGAGGGGGATCATCCCGGGGATATCACCCACTTTCAGGCGTTGATGACCGCCCTGTCCGCCACGGTGGGTACCGGAAACATTGCCGGGGTGGCCACGGCGATAGCCGCCGGCGGTCCGGGCGCCCTGTTCTGGATGTGGATTACCGGGCTGGTCGGCATGGCCACCAAATATGCCGAAGCGGTCCTGGCAGTGAAATTCCGGGTCATGGATCAGGAAGGCACCATGAGCGGCGGACCGATGTACTACATCAGCCGTGGCCTGGGCTGGAAGTGGCTGGGCGTGCTGTTTGCCATCTTTGCCGCCGTTGCGGCCTTCGGCATCGGCAACATGGTTCAATCCAATTCGGTGGCGGACGCACTGGAAAAGAGCTTTCATGTGCCCTTCTGGCTCACCGGTGTGATTCTGGTTCTGGCCACGGCCCTGGTAATTATCGGTGGCATTAAAAGCATCGGCCGGGTAACTGGAGTGCTGGTGCCAGTGATGATTGTGTTTTACATGGCCAGTGCCCTGGTCATTATTTTCCTCCATCTGGACCGCTTGCCGGAAGCGTTCCGGCTCATTTTTCGGCATGCCTTCACCCCGACGGCCGGCATCGGCGGTTTTGCCGGGGCCGGGGTCATGCTGACCATTCGGATGGGCGTAGCCCGCGGGGTTTTTTCCAACGAATCCGGCCTAGGCAGCTCGCCCATTGCCGCCGCGGCAGCCCAAACCAAATACCCGGTCACCCAGGCCCTGGTCTCCATGACCCAGACCTTCATCGATACGCTGGTGGTCTGTTCCATGACCGGGCTGGTCATTATCCTGACCGGTACCTGGAGCAGCGGCCAGACCGGGGCCGAATTAACCAGCATCGCCTTTACCCAGGGCATGAACAGCCGGATCGGCGAGTCCATTGTGGCCATCGGGCTGGCCCTGTTTGCCTACTCAACCATTTTGGGCTGGAGCTACTACGGCGAAAAATCGATCGAATTCTTGCTGGGCGAACGCTCCATCCGTCCCTACCGCTACCTGTTCTGCCTGTTTGTCGGCATCGGTGCGGTGGCCAAGCTGGAGCTGGTCTGGTCCCTGGCCGACGTGTTCAACGGGCTGATGGCCTTTCCCAACCTGGTGGGGCTGCTCGCCCTCACGCCGATCATCGTTCAGGAAACGCGCTCCTATTTTCAGAACCGCTCCTGAACTCTCCCTGTCACCGGAACAAAAAAGGCGGCCCCAAAAAGAGGCCGCCTCTTGTTTATTCTTCTGGCGCAATCATTCAGGCGGTGTGCACCTTGTCCTTTTCGGTGGTTTGCAGTTTTTCCTTGAATTTCTTCAACTGGCGCTCCGCCCGATCCAAAGCCAGGTCGAAGGATTTACGCAACTCCTCAGCGCTCTCTTTAACCACCAGCTGGCGGGTGTTGACATTCATTTTGATTTCTGTATAGCGCATCAATTTCTCCCAACCTAAAATAATTTCCAGATCGATAATGCCCTGATAATAACGGTTAAGTTTTTTTGCCTTAGCCTCAATATATTCCCTGAGATCCTCGGGTAACCTGAAACGCCGGGCGGTGATGGTGAGGTTCATGCGACACCCTCCTTTGTGGTTTAGATGAATTAAGGCTTTTTACCGGCCCTTGGATGGGCCTTTTGATACACCTGCCTCAGTCTATCTCGGCTGACGTGGGTGTAAATTTGGGTTGTAGAAAGGCTTTCGTGTCCGAGCAATTCTTTGACCGCCATCAAGTCTGCTCCAGCGTCCAGCAGATGGGTGGCAAAGCTGTGCCGGAGGACGTGGGGGCTGAGTTTTTCCTGCTCGCACAACAGGCTCAGGTAGCGTTTCACCATGCGCTGGACGGCCACCGGGTAAAGCGGTTTGCCTTTTTCGGTCAGAAAAACCCGCTCCCCGGATTGATCGGGCAGCTGCTCGCGTGCTGCCAGATACGCGCGAAGGGCCTCTCTGGCCGGCCTGCCCAGTGGTACCAGTCGTTCTTTATTGCGCTTTCCCAGTACCCGGACCAGACCGGCGGCAAGATCTAACTGGGAGAGGCGCAATTCGATCAGCTCGCTTAAGCGCAACCCACAGCTGTAAAACAGTTCCAGAATGGCCCGGTCCCGTAACCCCTGAAAGCAATCTGCCGGCGGCAAGGTCATTAAACGATCCATGGCTTCCCGCGGCACGGTAGCTGGCAGCGGCCGGTCCAGTTTAGGAGATTGTACCATGCTCGCAGGATTGTGTGCCATCTGCCCCAGGCTTACCAGATACCGAAAAAATGAGCGCAGCGAAGAGAGTTTGCGCGCAATGGTGCGCACTGCCAGACCCTGCTTTAAAAGATGGGTGAGAAAGGACCGAACCGCCTCTCGCCCGATGGCCTGGAGAGACCTCTGCGATTCGACACCCAGAAATTCAGCAAACTGATACAGGTCGTTCCTATAGGCCTCGACGGTCCGGGAAGAATAGCGGCGCTGATAGCGCAAATATTCCAGAAACTGTTCGATCTGGTCAGTCATTCAGGGCCAATTTTTCCGCCGGTTCCACAACTTCCTTGTGTTTACACTGCGGGCAACGCAGAAAATACCCTTCCTTCTTGCTCATGCGTTCTTCCATGAGTGGGTAGCCACATTGTGGGCAGCTCCGGCCCACCGGTCGGTTCCACAGGGCAAACTTGCATTTCGGGTACTCGGAACAGCTGTAGAAGATTTTCCCCTTACGGGACTGTCGCTGCACGATGGTTCCTGAACACCCCTCCTCCGGGCAGGCCACTCCGGTGCTGATGGGCTGGGTGTATTTGCATTCCGGGTATTTGCTGCAGGCCAGAAACTCGCCGAACCGCCCTCGCCGCACCACCATCGGGCTGCCACACTGCTTGCAGACCTCGTTGACCTGCACCGGCTGTTCGGGTTCTTCCAGCGGCCGGGTGTTTTTGCATTCCGGGTAGCCGGAACAGGCCAGAAAACGACCATTGCGGCCCCACTTCACCACCATCGGCCGGCCGCAAACCTCGCACTTTTCCTTGGTGGCCTCCTGGAGCCCGCTTTTAATTTCCTTGATCTTGCCGGAAACCTCCTCCAGGGTGCGCTGGAAGGGATGGTAAAACTCATCCAGCGTATCCCTGTATGTGGCCAGATTTTGCTCTATCCTATCCAGCCCGGCCTCCATAGCGGCGGTAAATTTCACGTTAAAAATGTTGGGGAAATACTTCACCAGCAGATCGTTGACCACCCGGCCCAGTTCGGTGGGTTTCAGCGCCCGCGAGACCCGCTCCACATATTTGCGCTGAAATAGGGTGGAGATGATCTGCGCATAGGTGCTGGGCCGCCCGATACCAAGCTTGTCCAGCGTTTTTACCAGCGTGCTCTCCGTGTAACGGGGCGGTGGTTTGGTAAAATGTTGCTCCATGATTAACTCCAGCAAGCGGAGGGCATCGCCGGTGCTGATATGCCTGGGTATGCCGGCTGGCCGCGCACGGACTTCGGCCGCATCCCTGCCATTCTCAGCGGCATCCAGGGACTCGTCCGCCTCCTGATAAATCTGCAGGTATCCCCGGAATACCACCACCTCGCCGGTGGCCCGAAACCGGTACTTGCCGGCGGCCACCTCGATGGTGGTCCGCTCCACTTCGGCCGGTTTCATCTGGGAGGCCAGAAAGCGCTTCCAGATTAATTCGTAAATTTTGTACTGTTCAGCGCTCAGATAAGCCTTCAACCGTCGCGGCTCGAATTCAGCCGACAGGTAAGTAGGGCGGATGGCCTCATGCGCATCCTGAGCCCCTTTTTTGCTCCGGTAAACATTGGGTTTTTCGGGCAGGTAATCGCTGCCGTAGGCTTCGGCAATGTACTGGCGGGCGCTGGCCTGGGCTTCTTTACTAACCCGGGTAGAATCGGTACGCATGTAGGTAATCAGGCCCACCGTTCCCCGGTCACCCAGGTCCACGCCCTCGTAGAGTTGCTGGGCCAGGCGCATGATCTGGGCTGTGGACAGGCGCAGCCGCCGGGCCGCATCCTGCTGCAGGGTACTGGTAATGAAAGGCGGTGGCGGGTTCTTGCGCGCCCGCTCTTTACGGACATCGGCAACCACATACTGTTCCTGCTGGAGCGCCCGATAGTGTTGTTCGGCCTCCCCCTGGCTGCCGATGCGGAATTTTTTGGGATCCAGCACCTGACCGTCGATGCTGTAGAGCCGGGCCACAAAGCGTTCCCCGGAGGCCGGCTCCAGCTCGGCCTCCAGGGTCCAGTACTCCACCGGAGTAAAGGCTTCGATTTCCTGCTCCCGCTCACAGATGAGCCGTAAAGCCACGGACTGCACCCGGCCTGCACTTAATCCCCGGTAAATGGTCTTCCACAGCAGCGGGCTGACCATGTAGCCCACAATTCGGTCCATCACCCGGCGAGCTTGCTGGGCATTGACCCGATTCATATCGATGTCCCGC
Source organism: Calditrichota bacterium (assembly GCA_003696445.1). Lineage (GTDB taxonomy): Bacteria > Calditrichota > Calditrichia > RBG-13-44-9 > J042 > J042. The sequence continues at coordinate 5,316 of RFHE01000027.1, forward strand.
GGTTGCTCCAGAGCGCGCAGCACAGCCGAGCGGGTGATTTCGTTGAATTCAATGCGGCGGATGCGCCCGTTGACCGGCTTGAGCCGCTGGGCAATGTGGTAGGCAATGGCTTCCCCTTCCCGGTCCGGGTCGGTGGCAATCAAAACTTCCCCAGCCCGCTTGGCCTCCTCCTGCAACTGTTTGATTACTTTGGATTTGCCTCGAATGACCGTAAACGAGGGGGTGTAGCCGTTTTCAATATCTACCCCAAACTTGCTTTTGGGCAAATCCATGATGTGGCCTACCGAGGCCGCCACCTTGTAGTTTTTGCCCAGAATTTTATTAATGGTCCGAGCCTTGGCTGGCGACTCGACCACCACCAGGTTTTTTGTCGCGGAATTTCCCATTCAGAAAGGTTTTCTATTTAAAGCGTGGAAAGTTTTCTTAATTTAATAATCAGTGAATCTCTTCATTGCCCGGATTAAAATAGCGACCGCTTCGCGCCCCCATCAGAGGCTTCCCGATCAGCAACCGGGCCACAATGTTTTTAATCTCCTCTGGATCTATATCCAGCCCATTAATGAAACTTCGTTCGATGACCTGATCCACCAGGATGGGATTCAAAATGCCCAGTGCCTGCAAATGGATCAGGTACCCGTAGGCCCGGGGTCCCACCAGGGCCTGCTCGTCCCGACTAAGCAGGCGAATGCCCGGCGACCGACTGTGGCGTCTGCCCCGCCCAGACCGCTCCGATCGGCCCTCAAATTGAAGCAATAACCAATCTACCGCCGTCCGAATTTCCGGCTCGGTGTAACCCTTCTCCAGTAGCTTTTCCGATAATTGCTCCAATTGTGATGAAGGCGCATCCTGAAGCCGGGAGATCTCGCGCAACAAGATTTCGATGATTTCGATAACGCGCTGTTGCATCGTCTCCTCTGTGTCCTATTGGAAATATAATCGCTGGCAAATAAAAATCAATCCTAAAATGTCCCCGTCGTAATTTCGTACCTCACCAGGCATGCCTTCAGCACCCACTGAAATGCTATCCTACGCCGAGAAGTCCCAGCAGTTCCCCCATCCAGCCACCGGATAACCCCTACGGCAAAACAGATGTCCAGGGTTCCCAGATTGCATTTACCCATTTCAAAAACTAACTTGATGACCGCAATCACAGAACAGAAATGCAATAAAGTTTCCAGCCCAGCCAATCAGGAGGACGTGCCGATGACACGAAACCAACAGTCTGACCAACGCACCCAGCGGGTAAAAAAGATTCTTGAAGCACTGGAGCGCCAATATCCCGAGGCCCCTTTGGAATTGAAGTATTCTAACGCATTTGAATTGTTGATTGCTGTACTGCTCAGCGCCCAAACCACCGATAAGCGCGTAAACGAGGTTACCCGCCAGTTGTTCCAGAAATACCGCACGCCGGAAGATTTTTTGCGCGTGCCTCTGGAAACCCTCGAACAGGAGCTTCGTCCCACCGGCTACTACCGGAAAAAAGCCCAGGCAGTTCGGGCGGTAAGCCAGATGCTGGTGGAACGCTTTGGGGGCCAGGTGCCCCGCTCCATCGACCAGCTGGTCCAACTGCCCGGGGTGGGACGAAAAACGGCAGCCATGGTGCTGGGCAATGCCTACAGGATCAACGAGGGCATTGCAGTGGACACCCATGTGCAGCGAGTAGCTCAGCGCCTCCAGCTGACCGACAAGAAAACCCCCGAAAAAATTGAACAGGACTTGATGGCCCTGGTGCCCCGCGAAAAATGGACCTGGTTCAGCAATGCGCTTATTCTCCACGGACGTTATGTGTGCCAAGCTCGTAAACCCCGCTGCGAGGACTGCGTCCTGGAACCCTGGTGCCCGTACCCGGATAAAAATCTGTGACCGGGAAGATGAAGAAATCCTTGTCATACCCAGACAAACGTTTTACTTTTAGCCGCATTTACCCGGAGGGGTGCCGGAGCGGTTGAACGGGGCGGTCTCGAAAACCGTTGACCCTGTTTCGGGGTCCGTGGGTTCGAATCCCACCCCCTCCGCAAAATGTATTACGCCTACATCCTGAAAAGCCTCAAGGATGAAGGTTATTATTACGGCAGCACCGCGGATTTGGAGCAGCGGCTGAGGAGTCACAACGCCGGTAAAGTGCGTTCAACCAAACACCGCCGTCCCTGGAAGATCCAC
>RFHE01000247.1 GCA_003696445.1 Calditrichota bacterium
CGGATCGCGACGGATGTCCGCGCAGAGGCCGGAGCAAAGGCGCAACCGTTTTAACGGTTTCCCCATGAATGCCGCGGCTTCAGCCGTTTTAACGGCTTTGTCAGGGACGCCGCGGCTTCAACCCGGCGGGTAAAAACCAGACGCGCATTTCAGCCGCTAACCGTTTTAACGGGAGTCGTCCCAAAAAGTATGATTGGTGTATTTTTATGCAAACAACTGTTTCACTTGCAAGGGGCTTAATTCAACTCACCCCCCAATCCCCTCTCTTGCAAGAGACGGGTCGAAGGGGGTGAGTTCCCTACAAATAAAGGGATACAAGGTTGTTGGCTTGCCTAAATTGCCGTGTTTGGTTGAAAAACCGCAAGTGAAAGCACGCCGTTAATACAAACGAGTATATGCAAATATTCGCAAGTATATTCACGTGTTTTACTTTTTGGACAACCCCGGAGGTCAAACGAGGTGCTGAGAAACCGCAGGCCGATGCGGATACACGCAAACAGGCTCGCAAACCACGCAACACGAGCGAAAAAACCCGCTACCGAGCCTCTTTTCCAATCGTGCGAATCCGGCGTTTTGAGCACCGGCGGCACGGAGCAATCTCGAACTCGCCCGATACATCGGGCTCGCCCGACAGGGCATCTCCTGGCGCTTGTTTGCAGGTTAACATCCCTCTCCATCCGCGCTTATTCGCGGCCGCTTTTTTCGACCTCGGATTGCCGCCTTAACCCGCAGAAACCGGTTACGGGGCTCAATCGCCTGCCCGCCAACATGAATTCAACAGGCCACCCAAACTGCCCTAATTTCAACCCAGCGCCCCGTGCCAGCAACGCGCCGCATCAATTGGTCGCTTCTGCACCGGGCTGCAGGTATTTCCGGTACCAGGCCACCGCCCGCCGGCAAAAATCCAGCTGGTGGGCGCGCTCCCTCAGCCCGTGGGGCTCCCTGGGATAAAGCACCAGCTTTACCGGCACCCCTTTGTATTTCAGCGCCCGATACAGCTCGTGGGCCTGGCCGGTAGGCACCCGCTCATCTTTCATCCCGTGAGCAATGAGCAGCGGCGTTTGTGCATTGCTCCAGTATTTCAGCGGGGAGCGTTCCCAGAAGAACTCCAGATTCTGGTAAGCATTCAAATCCCAGTGCACCAGCTGATTTTCCTGGGGCGTGTCGGTCAACCCGATTTTGGAGATTTGATTGGAAATGCCGGCGAACATGACGCCGGCGGCAAAGCGCTGGCTGTAGCGGGTAGCAGCCCAGGCAGTGGTGTAACCGCCGTAGGATCCCCCACCCACCCCCACGCGATGGGGGTCCACCAGGCCGCGTGCAATCAGCGTGTCGATGCCGGCCAGCATGTCTTCGAATTCCTTGCCCATCATGTCTCGATGGTCGCCCATGGCAAAGGCCACCCCCCGGCCGATGCTGCCCCGGTAGTTGGGAATCAACACCATGAATCCTTGCTGAGCCAACAACTGGAGTGGTCGCGAGTAGTAGGTGTTCCAGCCATCCAACCGAGCGCCTTCCGGGCCGCCGTGTACCTGCATCACCAGTGGATAGCGCCTTCCCGGCTGGTAACCCACCGGCTTGATCAGAATCCCGTAAATCGTCCAATCGTCCGGGCCTTTCCAGGAAATCACCTCCTGGCTGCCCAGCGGCATCTTCTCCAGATCAGGATTGGAGACGGTTCTCCGTTGAAGGGCCGTTTTCCCCAGCCGCCCCACGTACACCTCGTCCGGGTGGCGATTCGTGTTGGCCAGGACGGCAAATGTTTTGCCATCCCCGGCCAGGGAGAGCCGATGAAAGACCGGGCGTTTTCCTCCCAGCAGTTTTTTCCGTTTCCCGGAAGGAACCTTTACTTCGTAGAGGACGGTATAGGTGTTCTCGATGGCCTCAAGCAAAATGGTGTGCTCGTCCTTCCACAGAAAGCGAGTGCCGGTAAAGGATACCTCCGGGGTCAGATTGATCGGCTCCTTTGCCCCTTCCGGCAACAGGTACAGGGTTCCGGGATAAGGATCATTCAAGCGGGTGGCGCCCAGCCAGGCCACCGCCCCGCCATTGGGAGAAACCCGGGCCAGGGTCAGTTTGCCTTCGGTGGGATAAATCAACCGGCAGGGTCCACCTTCCCGCGAGACGCGGTAGTTTCGGGAAAACATGTAGTTATCGTCCACAAAAGGGCGGTGGCTCGCCCGGAACAGCAGGCTGTTGCCATCCGGCGCCCAATCGAACTCCCAGACGTTAAGGGTGTCCGGTGTAAGCGCCACCGGCTGGCCGCCTTCCAGGGCTTCCACATACAGGCGGGTCACGCCGGTCCATTCGTCTTCAATCTTCTGATCAAAGCCCTTCTTTTTCAACTGCTTGATTGAATCCGGTTCGGCATCGCGAACCAGATAGGCCAGATAGCGCCCATCCGGCGACAGGTGAAACTGCCCCACGTTTCGCGGCGCGTGACTTACCAGCATGGCTTCTCCCCCGGCCAGCGGGATGCGATAAACCTGAGCATGCTTGTTCTGGGACTCCCGCTTCATCACAAAGTAGATGAACCGGCCGTCCGGGGACCATTGGATGTTGCGCACCGAGCTGGGTTTTTGCACAAAGGGTTGGGCCTTGCCTTCTTTTACTGGAACTACCCACAATTCGTAGTATGCGCCCCCCGGCTTTTCGTCCGGGCCGCGCATCACCCGCAGGGTGTAGGCCACAAATTGTCCCTGGGGCTGAATGGCCACCGAGCTGGCCCAGCGAAGATCCACAATTTGTTCCGGAGTAAGGGTATTACCGGCCAAAAGGAACAGGGGCCACAGGCACAACCACACCAGCCCCCATCGTGCACGTCGAATCATCTCCATGGTCGCCTCCGTTGGTTTCATTGGCAACCGGTAAAATATTGCCCGTCGGGCAAAGGTTCAACCGAGCAGAAAAATGTGTTCTCTCCCCGATGATTAACCGCCCTGCTTCCGGGCAAACCGCTTGAACCAGCGCTGCATTTTGCTCAGGGCGTCCTGATTCTGGCTGGGCGGCAGCGCGGGATTGTAGCCGAAATCCGACCCGGCCACCTGTTTCAATATCTCCAGCGCCTGCTGGCGGAAAAACGGCCTGGGCTCACTGGCCAGCATTTGAATCAGGTCTCGGGCCGCAGCCACCGGGTCCTTTCGGGCCTGCTGGCGCAACTGCTGGATGTGCTGCAGAATGCCCACAGAACTGTTGGTTGTGCCGTTCGATTGAGGACGGGCAACGCTCGGGCGATCGGGTTGCCCGGACACCGCTGCCGGTCGGGCAGAGTCCCCGGCGTGAGCCTCCTCCTCCGCGGAATGAGCCTCGGCCCCCAGCCAGCGCCCGCTCCAGACCACCACCAGCGCAATCAGGCAAACCGCCGCGCCGCCCAGCGCCAGATTGCGCACGGCCACCTGCTTGTGTTGGTGACTCAGCACGTATTTCAGCAACCCGATAAGAATGAGGGCTACGCCATAGGTTGTGGCAATCAGTGGGCCGCTGGGCAGATCCCAGACGTAGGACAGAATCAATCCGACGCCGCTGACCAACGCCCCCAGAGCCCAGCCGAGGGCAATCTGTAGGGACAGACGATCGGTGAGCAGCGTGGTGGCGATGGCCGGGACCACCAGAAAGACGAAAACCAGCAGCACGCCGGCAATTGCCACCGACTGGGTGATCACGATGCCAAAGGACAGGTAAAACAAAAAGTCCCACCAGCGAACGTTCAGCCGCTTCTGGTAAGCGGTTTCCGGATCCCTGGAAATGAGCACAAACTTATCCCGCAGCCAGTAATGCAGGGCGGCCACCGCCAGATAAATGAGGGCCACCCGTAGAATGGTGCTCCACTTGACCCAGAGGATGCTGCCGGTCATGATTTCTTTGATGTGCTCGGCCCCGTGGGGCGCTTTATCCACCAGCAAAATTGCCGTGGCCGCAGCCAGGGCATACACCAGGCCGATGACCGCTTCCTGAGGAATTTTCTCCTGCCGGAAGCGGAGTAATGAAAAGACTGCCGCCCCCAGCGTGGTAAAAAGCAGGGAAAACCAGTAAGCGCCGGGCGAACTGGGATGAATGCCAAACAGAAAAGCCACCGTGGTACCCAGGGCGGCAATCTGAGCCAGCGCCAGGTCCACAAAAATGACTTTTCTCTGAATGACGTGAATGCCCAGGTAGGCATGCATGCCCACCAGGACAAGACAGGCAACAAAAGGTGCCAGAATGATTTCCCACATGGTTGTGTGCCTCCCAATTTCGAATGGCTTAACGTCCGGTTTCAGGCTTCCACATGGAAAGCTTTGCGCAGTTCACGAATCCACAGATCGATCAAATGGAAATAATTATCCGCTTCGGTGCCTTCCATCACCCCCATGGGTACGATGACCGGCGTCGCCCCGACCCGATCGGCGATTTCCCGGACTTTGCGTTCGTCAAAGTAATTGGCCGCCAGGATCACCTTGATGTTTTCCCGCTCCATCAGGCGAATCAGCTCGTCCACATGGCGGGCAGAGGGCGGAATGCCGACTTTGGGCTCCACATAACCTTCAATTTTCAGCCCGAACAAGGTGGTGAAATAGATCCAGTTTTTGTGGTAGGCCACCAATTTTTGACCGTACAGGGGGAGCATGTCTTTCATCCAGCCCCCCAGCAGGTCGATAAGGGGACGCCCCTGGAATTCGTTTTCTTTCAGGAAGTCGATCAATTGACCGCTGGCAGCCAGTTCGCTGAGCAGATCGCTACCCAGCATGTCGATAAGGGCTTGGCCGAACAGACGCCGGTCAATTTCCTGCTTAAACGAATCCAGGCGCTGCTGAAAATAGTCCCGGTTCTCCGGGCTGATCCGGCTCAGGCCGATGGCAATGTTTTCGGCAATGATTTTGGCGTTCAGCGGACTGGTGTGGATGTGGGGATTCCCGTAAATGTGGACATCACCCTGACTGCGGTCTGCAGCACTGGGCACATCCAGCATTTTGACCCCTGCGGCGGCGGCCACGTAGCCGGGTTGTCCGCTGCGGATGCGCGGATTGCCCGATTTGTCCACCAGGGAAGGCGCCCACAGCTCCAGATCCAGGCCGGTGTCGATGAACAGATCCGCACTGGCCAGCAAAGCGGCGTAACTGGGACGCGGCTTGATGAAATGGGGATCCTGATCGCCGCGAACAATGTATTTGACCTCCACTTTGTCCCCGCCCACGTATTTGGCAATATCCGCATAAACGGATAGTGTGGCTACCACCTTCAATTTGTCCTGAGCAGGCAGCGAGAAGACGCTGCCCAGCAAAAACAGGCCGACTAAAGCAAAATTGATCATCCGCTTCATCGTGTACTCCTATCGTTATTCGGTGTGACCCAGTGATTCAATTTTTAATATTTTTCATGGCGGTGCGGACCCACCACCCAGTTCAATTGCAACAGAAAGCGGTTATCCAGGGCGGACAGCTTGTGTCCTTCCAGATGTTGAAATTCCATGCGTAGAAAGACAAACTCGCTCTGCCAGTAAGTAAGGTAGGGCGTCGTCTGCCACATATAGGCCGACTTCTGTGGCCGATCCAGCGGACTGACCACATCCAGGCGCACCCCGGCGTACCAGCGACGGTTGAGCCGGTAGTCCAAATAACTATAGCCACCCCAGGCGTGAGCAGTTTCTTGGAAGGTGGTATCCTTGGCGGCGAAATAGAACTCATTGCGCCAGGTGAGTCCCCGGTAATTGCCCCGCCCCGGAGGCGTCCAGGAATAGGTAAAATCCACCCCACCCAGCCGGCTCCAGCGATGGTCCCCGGAAAGGGTGAATCCGCGCTGGTCGTTGGCGCCAGCCATACCGGTGAAGCCTACCTCGAAGTAACTGGCTGCACCCAGGTCGAAAAAGTTTTTCCAGTGGGTCAGCACGGTGGGAAGGCCGAAGGGCGTACCGCTGAACATGGCATCGTTTTGCGGGGCCGCCACCTGTACGGTTAATTCGCTGGCCAGCCGCCCCCGGCTGGGGATCAACCAGTCCACCGAAACACCCAGCTGGGCCAGACCGTCCTCGCCAAAAAATTCGGTCAGCACCAACGGATAAAAAATCTGGTCCAGGGCATCCTCGTGCCAGCGATTGACCACTCCGAAACGCTGGCGAAACCGGCCGGCCGCCAGATTGATGTGGGGCAACAGATTGCTCCAGACGGCATACACCTCACTCAGTTCAATACCATCCTCGTTGATTTCCAGGGTAGCCCGGCCCTGGCTGAACGGATCCAGGTTAGAACGAAAATTCACCTCAAAGGTGCGAAAGACAAATCCACGCTGGAGATCGGTTCGGGTGTCGGTTGCCCCTTTCCGCCGATTAAACACAAAGAATTGATCGCCAACCAGACTGATTTCCGGATTAAAGGCGGTCAGGGTTCGCGAACCCTGAACAAACTTTCGCTCCGGCAGCCGATTGGCGGTTTTGGGTTTGCTTAATCCGGCACGAGCCTTCTGCTTCAGTTTTTCCAGCGCCTCTCGCTGCCGGGCCAGCTCCAGTTGATGGACCTTTGCTTCCAGTCGTTTTATCCGCGCCAGTAACGAATCCACAGACAGCGCCGAATCTGTTGAATCACTCGGTTGGGTTTTCGATGTCGGCATCGAAAATGCCGCTTGAAACAGTACCATCACAGCGAGCAGCACAATACGCCACATGGATGCCTCCTCTTGTGTGTGTTAGAAGTCCAATGCAAACCTGAATTTCAGGATTGAGAAAAAACCTGACAGAGGGAAATAGACCCTCGGGAGCATCAGACCAGAGGTGGCGCACGGCGCCCGTGCACAAAGGCCGGATAAAACAGAGCGACGGGCAGTTGGGGAGGAAAAATAGGCGTAGGCTGGTAGGAAACAGGTACAGCCAGTAAATTAGTCGCCAGGGTTGGGGCAAGCAGGTTGTGCTGCCACAAATTGGCAATACATTTTTCTGATTCCGGTTGGTTGACCTTGTGGTTATGGGCAGAAACGCCGAGGGTGGCACCCACGGCCACCACCAGCACCAAGCTGGCGATAAGCAGGGTTCGGAAAACCGATGATTGTTTGCTTTTTAATACCATCATTAAAACATAACCTCGCATGGCGGAACATTTCAATGGAAATTTTAAGCTCTCCGCAGGGGGTCCAATTGTCCTTACAGGCTTTCCGTAAGAGGCCGTGTACCCTGAATGGGGTACTGCCGGCCCCGCTTGATAAGGGGTCCACTAGCAGAAAAACAATGGCTGGCCGATGCGCCTGAATTCGCCGTTCACCCGGTTCATCGTGTGTGCGCTGATGCTGGGTTGGATCGGCCCGGGGAGGGCGGCCCTCACCGCCGACCGGCTTCGCCCGCTCGAGCAACAGCTTTTGCGGCCGGCACAGGCGGCCCGCCTGCTGGATAGCCTGGCGCTGGCGTTAACCTCTCATCCCGGGTATTACCTGGCCCACGAAATTTTTCTGAATCAATGCCTGCTGGCCGGCCGCCCCCTCCTGGCGGATTCGGTTTTCCGGCAGATCGGAAACCATCCTGAGGGGGGCGGCTTCGCCCGCTTCATGCTGGGACGGCTGGCCTTAATCCGGGAAGACACCACCGCCGCCCTTCGCCATTTCGCCCAGGCCCTCCATTGGGGGGAGTTGCCACTGAGATGGATGCTGGAAATCAGCGAGGTGCTACACCGCAAATTTGGAACGGCCTGGCGGAAGAAGCTGCTGGCCATGGTGCCGCCTGATCGGCGCAAGGGCGCCGCGTTCCAGGCCCAACTTCGTTACATATCGACACACGATCCAGATGCACTTCGCCTCGCGCCGGCTGTTGCAAAGCAACCTTGGGCCTGGGAATGGGACTGGCATCGGGCTTACAGTTTGTTTCAGGCCGGGCGGTTTTCCGAGGCTCGGGAACTGGCTCAAGCCCGCCTGCGCGCTGCCTTGGACCAGCCCGTCGTCCGGGCTCACTTCCACTTTTTGCTGGGCCGTTCTTTGCTCTCGAAGGACGTTGCTTCTGCCGAAGTCCATCTGGATTCGGCGCTGGTGCTCAGCGTACAGCATCATCTGTACCATTTGTTACAGGAAGCAGCGGGCTGGAAAGGAATCGTGAATTTACGTTATCGCTTTGATTATCCAGAGGCGGTCTTTTTTTACCGCTTAGCCCGACAACTGGCTTTAAAAATTGGCGCCGAAACGCATTACTTTGCCTGGTCCGGCCACCTGGGCGAGGCGCTGTTTCAGCAGGACGAGTACAGCCGAGCCCTGGAGGTTTACCTGCAAGCCGAAAAAAGAGCGCGAAGAAAACACAACCTGCCGGAATTGATTCATTTCCACTGGAAGAAGGGCGATCTGTTTAATTACCTGAGGCTGGAAGATCTGGCTGAGGCTGAGTTTACAAAGGCTCGCCAACTGGACGAGAAGATTCACCACAACCGCTATCGGTACTTTTACCAGAGGGGACTGGCCGATTTGGCCTTCCGCCGCGGGGATTACGAGAAAGCCCGGGCGCTGTTTCAAGCGTTGCTCAGCCGGTCTCACAGCCTGCTTTTTAAGGCGTACGGCAACATCCGCCTGGGCCTGATTTTTCGAGCGGAGAGGCAATTTAAGGAAAGCGAAAAAGCTTTGCGCCGGGCCATGCAGGCGGCCGATTCGGCTCGGTTTGCCCAGTACCAGTGCTGGAGCAGGACACATTTGGGCGATCTGTACCAGCAGCAAAAAGCCTACCGGAAGGCCATTGACATGTACCGCCGGGCCTGGCGATGGCGGGATGAGGTGAAAGAGTTTACCCTGCCCATTTCCTTGCTCACCAGCTGGGCCCAGGCCGAGCTCTTTTTGGGCCAGATAGACTCGGCCCGCCATCATCTGAAACAGGCGGTTGCTTTAATCGAAAAAGCCGGTACCACGGTCGGTTCGGAAACCCTGCAGGGTGAGTTTTTTTCGCTGGTTGGCACCGCCTACAATTTGCTGGCCGCCAGCTACCTGGCTAGCGCACCGCCAGTTCAATCGTCTCCGGTGGACAGCGCCCTGTTTTACCTGGAGGCCAGCCGGGCCCGTCGGCTCAAAAAAATGCTCGCTCAACCCGCCCGCCTCACCAGCCCTGCCGGCCCTCTGGCCCACCTGGAGGCACAACTGGAGCAGGCCCAGGCTACGCTCCGAGGGGCCATCTGCGCCGGGGCATTACCGGACAGCATTCAGTTGTACTATTCCCGGGTCAAAACCATTCAATACCAGTACCTGTTGGAAAAAATGCGCCTTCTTCAAACAACGGCTACGCCGAAGGCCAGGCAGCAGTCGGCCTCTCTGAAGGCGCTCCGCATTCCACAGGACTGGACCGTGCTTTACTATTGCCTGAGCCAATGGCGGTCCTACTGTGTGGTGCTGGCGGCAAACGCGTTGAGCGTCGTTGAACTGCCGGTGGTAGGCGATAGCCTGCGCCGGGTGGTCGAGCGGCTCCGTCACCTACTGCGCGACGACCAGCCGGCGGCGGCATCCAACGATCGACTGGGCTTCGAGGCCCATCGGCTCTACAACTGGTTGATGGCTCCCGTGGAAAAGAGCCAGCTGTTAAGTAATAAGGTGCTGGTGGTGCCGGATCCGGAGATCATGGGCCTGCCCTTTGAACTTCTGCTCAGGAAGGCCCCCATTCGGGAACCAGAGGACTGGGCAGAAGCATCCCTCCAGTCGGACTATGCCTTTGCCTATGCCCCGGCCCTGGCCTTGCCGATCCGCCCCGGCAGCCGAGGCCGGCGCCGCAGTAAGCAATGGCTCATCCTGGCTAATCCGTTTGTCTGTTCGGCCCGAAGCCTGGCCCCCGACCAGAAGATGTCGCCCCCGTTTCAGGAGACTTTTTTCCAGCCACTAATTGGATCGGAAAAGGAAGGCCAGGCCATTACCGAGCTACATCCGGCCAGTACATTTTACCGGCGAGCGGAGGCCAGGGAGTCCTTGCTGGATGGCAATTCCCTCCCCTGGCAGGTCATTCACATCGCCAGCCATGGCTTTGCCGATCCCTGGTTCGACGAATTCAGTGGATTGGTGCTGGCCGACGACACCTCCCATCAGGCCGATGGTTACTTCATGGGGTACGAAATTTTGCGTCAGAATTTCTCTGCCGCCCGGCTGGTCTCCCTGAGTGCTTGCGAAACTGGCACCGGCCGCATCCAAACTGGCGAAGGCCTGCTGGGTTTGCCCCGCCTGTTTTTGGGCGCGGGCGCCGGAGCAGTGCTGATGAGCCTGTGGAAGGTGGAGGACGAGTTTAGCGCCCGCCTGATGCCCCGCTTCTACCAGCAATTGGAGGCCTCTCCCCAGGAACCGGCGCTTGCCCTAGCCAGGGCTCGCCGCCGGTTTCTGGCGCAACGCCAACGGTCCCCAGATTTTACCCGCTACCTTCATCCCGCTTACTGGGCTGCCTTCCAATTGTATGTAAATCCGGCCCGGCAGTTTGCTCCCGCAAGCCCATTCACCCACCCCACCTGGCAGTGGCTGCTGGCCCTAACTCTGCTGGCCGCACTGGCAATCGCCCTCTACCGGTGTTTCCATTAAGTTCGCCAGCAGCGGGGGACTTTCTTTTCCCCTTATCCTAAGGGCCTTTTTGCCGACTTTAGCTGTAGGTCTTTTGGCATTCAACTGGAGGAATGACCTACATGGACGTATTCGTTGCCCGTCAGCCCATTTTCGATTCCCGAATGCGTGTGGTTGGTTATGAGCTATTGTTCCGCGAGGGTCTTGAAAATGCCTACGCACATTCCGATGGAAACCAGGCCAGTGCCATGGTGCTCTCCAACACTTTCTTTTCCGAAAACCTTGAACAAATCACCCACGGCAGGCGTGCCTTTGTCAATTTTACCCGCACCCTGTTAGCCGAACGCGTGGCTCTGCTTTTCCCCCCGGAACACCTGGTGGTGGAAATTCTGGAGGACGTTGAGCCCGACAAAACGATGGTTGGGCTGGTGCGTGAGTTAAAAAAACACGGTTACCGCATTGCCCTGGACGATTTTGCCTTTCGTCCTGAATACCGGGCGCTGGTCAATCTGGCCGATATGATCAAAGTAGATTTCCTGGCTACCCCAGCCAGGGAACGACTGCGGCTACCCCGAACCCTGGGCAACAAGCGGATGAGTTTTCTGGCCGAAAAAGTGGAAACCCCAGAAGCCTTCGAAGAAGCCATAGGTGCGGGCTACCAGCTGTTCCAGGGTTACTTTTTCAGTAAACCGGTTATTGTGAAAGGCCAGGATTTGCCACCCTACAAATTGAATTATCTGCACATGTTACAGTTGATTCACGATCCTGACGCCGAAGTCTCTCAGCTGGAGCAGGTCCTGAAACAAGACGTGGCCCTATCCTACAAACTCCTGCGCTTCGTCAATTCGGCGGCTTTTGGCTTCAAGCGGGAAATTAAGTCCATGCGCCAGGCCATTGTCATGCTGGGCTTCCGAGAACTCCGCAAGTGGCTCTCGTTCATGATTCTGGGAAAATTAAGTACCGATAAACCTGAAGAATTAATGATGCTTTCCGTCCAACGCGCCCATTTTGCCGAGCAAATTGCTACGGTGGCCTATCCCGATCTGCCGGGCGAAACGTTTTTTCTGGCCGGGTTGTTTTCCTGCATCGATGCCATGATCGATCGCCCCATGGAAAGCATTCTGGAGTACCTGCCCCTGCATGGCGAGATTAAAGCCGCCCTGCTAGGGGAGGCTAACCCCATCCGACAGGTACTCCAGCTGGTCATGGATTACGAAAGTGGCCGGTGGGCGCGCCTGGAAGGCAGCCGATTTGCTGAAAACGAATCGTTGTGGAAGGCTTTACCCGAAATGTACCGGCAGAGTGTGCTCCAGGGTGGCGCAATCTTTCAAACCCACCGGCGGGAGTCGATGGTTCAGGCCTAAAAAAACAAAACGGCGACCTGCCTGCCAACAGGTAACCGTTCTTTGGTGCCGGAGGTGGGACTCGAACCCACACGAGGTGTCACCCTCACCGGATTTTGAGTCCGGCGCGTCTGCCAATTCCGCCACTCCGGCATCGGCGCCCCAAATTTAGTGGTGCCTCACGGGCATATCAAGCAAATTTGATTTGCGCTGCTGCCCTGTTTACCGAACCAGGACCATTTGCCGGACCTGAACATTGCCCTCAGATCTGGCTCGCAGAAAGTACACACCGCTCGGGGCCGGTTGACCATTCATCTCCTTACCGTCCCAGGAAAACCTGTAACGCCCTGGCGGGAAAACACGATCCGCAATACGTTGAACCAGACGCCCGCCGCTGTCCAGCACGTCCAGGTGGAGCCGGCCCCTTCGTACCATCGTCACGGAAAAATGGGTTTCTGGATTGAATGGATTGGGGAAATTGGGTTCCAGCTGAAAATCCGACACGCTGGCAGGCTCTGGGGTGAGGGGCACCGACACCGGCCCCTGGTTCTGGAAGAACAATAAGAGATCGGCGATTTCGTCGATGCCGGTCATATCCAGATCGCCATCGTTGTCGAAATCGTGCAACACGGCACAGGAACCGGCCTGCTGGGCAGTGAGAATCCGCCGGTTCACAAACTGGCCGGAGCCGTCGTTTTCGTAAACCGACCAGTTTCGCGCGCTGAAACTGCTGACCACCAGATCCAGATCGCCGTCGCCATCCAGGTCCCCCACATCGATGGCGAGGGGAAAACTACCAACCGGGTAAACTACAGCATTGCTTAAATTACCCTGTCCATCGCCCAGTAGTACCGAGGCATTGGCTTCATTGGCATTGGCCGAGAGGACGTCCAGGTGACCGTCTCCGTTCACGTCTCCGGCGGTTACCATCCAGGGCGAGCCGCCGGCATTTTGCTGGCTGTAAACCTGCAGGCCGCCCTGGCCATCCCCCAGCAACAGCACCACATCCTCGCTGCCCCGATTCCCCACGGCCAGGTCCAGAATGCCATCCTCGTTGAAGTCCCCGCTCACGCAGGCGGTTTCCTGCTGGCCGCCGGTTTCCAGATGCACCGCCGGGCCGAAGGTGCTATTCCCCAGGTTCAGCAGTAGAGAAACGTTGCTGGAATCCCGATTGGCGGTGGCAATGTCCGCCAGGCCGTCCCCGTTGAGATCCAGAATGGCCAGACCACGGACGCCCCGCCCTACCGGATAGGTGGTTTCGGGGAGAAAACCGCCCTGGCCATCGCCCAGCAAAACGCTCACCAGATTTCCGGCGCTGTTACCCACCGCCAGGTCCACATGGCCGTCGTCGTCGAAATCGGCCCCCTCGTTGGTGCTGGGACGTGCTCCGCCGGGCAGGGGAAACACGGTGAGCGAATCGTAGGCGCCGTTCCCCGGATTGAGAAAAACCCGCACATCGTGACTGATTTCGTTGGGGGCGGCGATGTCGGAATCCCCATCGCCATCCAGATCCCCGGCATAGACCCCATAGGTTTGAATGGGGCCTTCGCCGGGACGCCGCACACTGCGCTGGCCGATTTTAATTAAGTCCATGCTGCCGGGTAGCGAGCGGGACCAGAACTGGTAAGCAAAACCGTGCCCCAGGCTGTCTCCAGTCTGGCTGCGAATGCTGCGGGAGAGAAAGACGGTGATCAGCTCCCCGGCAAAAAAGGGGCGCGTGTGCTGGATGAGCAGGCTCTTCTGGCTGTCTGCCAGGGCCAGTTGCAGGGCGTGGGGGCCGGACCAGCGGCCGAAAACACGCACGCTCCGGCTGGAAATGCTGGCCGGATCCAGGGGCTGGTCAAACTGGATGAGCAACGGGCTGGTCCAGTCGGCCTGAATGGCGTTGGCAGCCGGCGAAACCTGGACCACCCGCGGTGGCAGGCCGGCCAGGGCTACGACCACCAGGGAAAGCCAAACACTCAGCACAAACCGAATCATGGGGCCTCTCCACAGGTTGGGCAAGGAACGGGCTTCTTCAGGATGTCCGCCACAATCTGGGGAATGTTCTGGTAGCCCAGGGTGGCGGCCAGGTTGCGGACATTGGCCTGGTAAGGGGTCCTGTCCTCCTGAAGAATCTCAAGCAGGGCCCCGGCCAGGGCAGCCGGATTGCCCGGTTCCACCAGCTTGCCCGTTCGATCCGGCAGCACCAGCTCGGGCAGCCCGCCCACGCGGGTGGCCACCACCGGCACGCCGAAGGCATAAGCAATCATTAAAATGCCGCTCTGGGTTGCCGAATCGTAGGGCAGGCAGACCACATCGCAGGCCTTGAAGTACACCTCCAGTTCCTCGTTGGGCACAAATTGATTGCGAAAATGGATTCGCTCCCGGGCCGGGTGGGCAGCAATCATCCGGCGGTACTTCGCTTCATCCTCGTAACATTCGCCGACGATCCACAGCTCCACCTCCGGATCTTCACGGGCCACCTGTTCGAAGGCCCGAATCAGATTGGCCAACCCCTTGTAGGGGCGGATCAGGCCGAAGAACAGAATCATTTTACGGTGCCGGACACCCAGTTTCCGGCGGGCCTCCTGGCGGGTGTAGCGCTTTAAATCGTAGCAATCGTAGATGGACAGGGTGGTTCGGTAGCAGGGAGTCTGGGGGAAGTCCCGGGCCAGGTCCGCCTCTACATAACCGGATTCACAGATAAAGGCTTCGGCGGTTCGCAAACAGAATCGACTGGCCCAGCGGTCGAACCAGCGCTCCTCGTGCGAGATGTAGTTTTCGATTAAATAAACGATGCGGGTACGCCCCCGCAGCCCGCGCGCAATGGTCCAGTAAACCGGGGCGAAAAAGGGCATCCACCAGACAAAGATGACCAGATCCGGCTGTTGCCGGCGAATGTGGCGGATGGTTCGCCACCAGGAAATGGGCCAGATGCTGTTGATCATCCGGGTAATTTTTTCCGGGTGGGAGAACGGCACTACCGAGGACTGATCGTACTGGGTTTTCCCCGGAAATAGAACGGGAGGATACATCAGGGTAAAGGTGATGGTGTTTACCTCGTAGCCGGCCCGGGTCAATTCCTGGTACAGATAGGCTTCCACCAGAGCCTGGCCACCGCGGTAGGGGTAGGCCGGACCGATGAGTACAATTTTCTTCATGTGCTGCTCAACTTTGCCATTTCTGCTTCACAACTCGCGCTGAGACCATTCCAATTCTAGCAAAAATACGGGCACGACATGGAGAATGAAAACGGGTTTTTGGGAAGTCTTGCCGGCCTCGGTCCCTCTCTTCCTTTTCTCTCCATTTTTGCACACAGGACACTGGCTCATGTCACGGTGCGCCAAAAGATGAATCGACCAGGAGAAAAATTCGTCATCTCTAGATTCCGGGATAACTTTTTTGTTACATTTGCCCTTTTTTAGCGCCCTGTATTCGGGAAGCAACCGGACCGGCGCTTTTCCGTAAGCCAGTTCAAATAAGCATAAGGAGGATCGATCGTGCGACGTTGTTTTACCGGACTCAGCTTTTTTGTTGTATTGAACGTCTTCTTTCTGGCACCGGCTCAGCAGAGCGATACGCTTGCCCTGGACCAGCGGGTGGAGATCCTTTCGCGAACCTACGCGGCCATTCCGCTGTATTTTGCTCACTGGCAGGGCGTGGGGAAGCTGCCGCTGGACTCTCTCTACAGCGCCTACTTAAAGCAGGTCATCAAAACCCCGGACCGGTACCAGTTTGACCTGTTGATGATGGAATTCGTCGGACGGTTGAACAACGGCCATTCCTGGTATTCGGATCCCTGGCTTTACCGCAAGTACGGCCATCCGCTGGGTTTTTTCATGACCTATTTAAACAATCAGTGGGTGGTAACCCGCAGCCAGGTGGATGGGTTAAAGCCGGGAACCGTTCTGGCCAAATTTAACGGGGAGCCTGTGGAAGCCTGGTACCAGAAATTTCGCAGGTACATTAACGGCTCGAACGAGCGCGCCCGGCGAGCCAAGTTTGCTTTCCAGACGTATCTGTTTCCGGACACCCTCACCATCGAAACCGGGAGCGGAAAAAAGATTACCCTTCAGCGGAAGAATCAGCAATGGCCCGAGGGGAGAAAGGTGGAAGGGCGCTGGCTGAAACCGAACACCATTGCCTACATCCAGATACCCAGCTTTGATGATAGCGAAAACGAAAGCAC
>RFHE01000248.1 GCA_003696445.1 Calditrichota bacterium
ACACACGTGTTTGCCCCCTTTAATACGGCCATACTCTTCCACAACCAGCTCACCACACTCTTCGCACACAAAGCTGTTAAAGCTATGTGGGGGGTCTTGGTAATCGTATGCAAACACCTCGGAGATGTCCAGTAATGTGTCCTCCGGAGCATTCATGACACGTTCAACCAACGGCTCCACCACTTCATCCGGCACCTGAGTAGGGGGGACGCCTTTTTCACGATAATCTTTGAAAAAGGGAGTTTCCTTGTTCGCTAGCATAACCTCTGCTTTTGGTGTGACCCGAACCGCGCGACCACTCTTTTTGTCGATCAGTGTTAGCGCCCACTTGCCTTTGTTGGTTTTCTTGATGTTACCCTTGCCAAAAGTGCAGCCGGTGATAACCTGTATGCCATCTGCATAACAGGTGGCACAATGATTCTCACCCAGATCCACCAACGCCAGCAATGCACTGTCGCCGGTTCGCTCCACGCCCAGGGCATTCAGTGCGGCTGCGCCGGCACGCAGCCCCATGGGCATTGCCGGGCACTTATGCCCGTGAAATTTCTGACCGAATTCCAACCAATCACTGGCCTTAATCATGACGAGTCTCCTTTTAGTTAATTAAAGAACCATTGTAATTGAATTGTGATTTGTGGATGCCAAGCATCTTTATCCTTTCGAATACGACTGTCCACCATCAGCTTCGCTTTGTCCTGGCGCCAGCGGTAGGCATAGCCCAAAATGAACCAGTAAGGATCGTCAGTTTGATCAATGGCATCTCGATAACGTTCGATGGAGAAGGTCCACTGGTGCTGGGAGGCAGCCAAAAGGCTGGCCAACAGATAGTACCCTACCGCACGGTCTTCGCCCAACCTTGCTTGAATCCACTCACCCTGAAGCAGAAACTGTTTCACTTGTAACCTGCCTTCCAGGCCAAAGCGAGCATCACGCCCTCGAAAAATAACTTCGGGGCCCAAAATTTTTTTGAACACCATCCCACTGGTTTTGCGGTAAGCAAAGGAAGCACCCAACTGCGCCTGCGAAGCGTTTGTGTTAACGAGGTGCCAGATACTCCGATAAGTTAATAAAAAATGTGTATCCTCATTTTTCAGTTGGTTGCCACCATTTCCATTGAAAATGCCTCCGAAAACTTCCAGCCTGTTTCGAGAGAGTGCCCAATGCAGTTGCATCCCAATATCTCTGGCTCCCGTTTCCGCGCTCGGGATTAAAGTTTTAATCACCTGGGCTCGTTCCACCAGGGGAATACGATAATCTGGTTGATATCTTTGCAGGCTGAATGCAGGAACCATTTGCCCCACACGCAGCGAGAATCCCGTCCAACGATATTCCCCATAGGCGTCTTGCAATACCAGCGCGCCTTTATTTTGAGGGCGAAATATTGCCTGTACCTTGAATTTTAGATTGCTTAAATTGGAGATATGGCCTTTAATCCAGGCCTTTGCCCTTCGAATCGAAAAACCGTTGCTCTGGTCCCAATTGGTGTGATATCGCCACTGCACATAACCGTTCCATTGTGTTGACTGCGTGGTTCCGCTTCCGGCCAAAAGCATTAATAAGAAGAGAAGGAGCCAGATTTGAGGAAGCCGCTTCATAGCACACCTGCCAGGAGCTTGACGGCAATGGCAAACAAAACCAGCGCATACAATTGCTTCACCCACTTGGGTTTAGCCCGAGTGGACATAAAATTGCCTCCCAACTGAGAACCTAGAATAACGGCCATGACCACCACGATGGTAAGCGGCCAATTGAAATGGCCCTCAGCCACGTGTCCCAGGTACCCGGAGAATGAGGAAAAAGTGACCACAAAGGCAGTGGTGGCTGCAGCTTGTTTGGTGCGGTAGCCCATCCACATCAGAATGGGGGCGATGATGAAGCCGCCACCCAGACCCAGCATGCCGCCCATAAAGCCGGCAAACGCACCAACGCTGCCCCCAATAAAGGAGCGCTTCTTCAAGGACATCATCTCATCCGGTTCGGGCTGGCGGGAAAAAATGGTCATGCGCACAGCGGCCAGGAGCACAGCAATGGCAAATAAAATCAATAAGGTGCGCACAGGAACAAATTGCGCGGTATAGGCCCCAACCGGGGCAAAAACAAAGGCAGCCGCGGCCATGGCCAAACCACCTTTCCAATCGACCAATTTGCGCCGGGCGTAGGGGATGAGGGCCAGAAGGGTGTTTAAACCGTTGAGAAGCAATCCCAATGGAATGGCCACTTCTTTAACCGGAAACCCGGCCCATTTTAATACGGGCACATATACCATCCCCCCGCCCAGACCTAGCATGGCAAACAAAAAAGAAGCCAGAAAGATAATTGCCGCCACAATGATGTAAAGCATGAGTCGTCCTTTCCTGTTTTCTCGGTTCTCGCGTCACCGGCAGAAAGATGATAACTTATCGAGCAAAACATGAATGGCATTGTTCTCGCCAAACTTACAAGTAAATACTTACTTACAATTAAAGGCAAAAAAATTTATTTCTTTTCTAATACCCGCAACAACAACTCAAACATTCGCTGGCAAAAATTCTGCCAGTTCATGTTTTCAGCATTTAAAACCATCTCGATGTTTAGCACAATTGGAATGCCCATGTAGAGCGTGGCCACGCTTTCCACGTTGACCGCTTCATCCCATATACCCAGCACTATTCCATCCTGAATAATTTTCTGGACGGACTGTTTCATGCGCATCAAAATATGCTCTAATCGCCCTTTTAATTCCTTATCGTTTAGATGGGTCGCCTCGGAAAACAGGAGAATGGTAATGCCTTTATGTTCAATCAAAAAGGAAACGTGAGTGCACAAAAAACGGAACAGGCGTTGTTCAGGGTTTTCTTGTGAAAGGGCAATCCCGCGTAATGGTTCGACCAGGTGTTCCTGGACGTCGTCCAGAATTCCCAGCAGCATGTCCCGCTTATTTCGAAAATGGCGGAACAGGGCGCCCTCGCTCACCCCGACGCGACGCGCCAGCTGCCGTGTCGTCAGAGCCGGCAAGCCCTGAGTGGAAATGATCTCCAGAATGGCTCGCTTGATTTCGGCCTGTCGTTCTTGGTGCGATTTTCTTTCCATATCAATCCTTAAGTAAATACTCACTTACAATATAGCTCCTGAATTCATTTTTGTCAATAGGTGATTTCATTTTTTACTCTTTTTCCTCTGTCTCGCACAGCATTTGCAGGCTTACTGCTCCGGACACTTGCTGCACCGCAAAGAAGCGCTTTCGAAAATACAAGGCCACATTCACCAGGCTGATTAAGACCGGTACCTCCACCAGGGGACCAATGACGGTGGCAAAGGCGGTGGCGGAATTCACGCCGAACACCGCTACTGCCACCGCAATGGCTAATTCGAAATCGTTGCTCCCCGCGGTAAAGGCGGCGGTGGTAGATTGCTGGTAATTGGCTCCCATTCGGCGAGCGGCAAAAAAGGTCATCAAAAACATGAGGATAAAATAAAAGGTGTAAGGAATGGCCACCCGCAAAACGTCCATGGGTAGCTCAATGATTTTTTCGCCCTTCAAAGAAAACATGACAAATATGGTAAACAAAAGTGCGGCAGGGGTTAGCAGAGAAATGCGCGGAATGTACCGTTGGAAATACCAACTATCTCCCTTGATGCGCCGCAAAATCTGGTTGGAAAGGAGTCCGGCTACAAAGGGAATGCCCAGATAAATCAATACCGTTACTGCAATTTGAGAAATAGACACATTGACAATGGTTCCGGAAAGACCGAACAAAGGAGGCAAGAGGGTAATAAATACATACGCATACAGCGAATAAAAGACAACCTGAAAAAGCGCATTGAATGCTACCAGACCCGCTGCCAGTTCAGCATCCCCTTCGGCCAGATCGTTCCACACCAGCACCATGGCAATGCATCGTGCCAGGCCAACCAGGATAACCCCTACCATCATTTCCGGATAGTTACGCAGAAACAGGATTGCCAGAAAAAACATGACCAAGGGCCCGATTACCCAGTTCTGCATCAACGAAAGCATTAAAAATCGTAGGTTCCAAAATACTGTGGGAAGCTTCTCGTATTTCACTTTAGCCAACGGTGGATACATCATTAAAATTAGGCCGATGGCTATGGGAATATTGGTGGTGCCAACTTTAAACTGGTCCCAGAATTGGCTCATTCCCGGTACGAGGTAACCGACTGTTACCCCAATAAACATGGTCAAAAAAATCCACAGTGTTAAATAGCGATCAAAGAAAGACAACCTCCGTGCCACCGAAGCCATATTCACACCTCGTCTCATTTATGTTTCCGATGAAGGTAGAATTGAATTGTTTCACAATTCAAGGAAGAAAGTATTTGGCTGTGTTTTACGCATCGAAGGGTTTATCCAACCAAGTAAAAAATCAGAGAGGGGCGATCGCGAAAGGATCGCTCCCCTCCTTGGACGGCCCAGCTTTTGAACGGTTAGATTTCCCAAACATGCAAATGGTACAGACGACCAGCCTTAGGACTAAAAAATCAACGACAGCCGAGCAAAAAATTGTCGTCCCGGCTCTGGTACCGGCTTCCCGGTAAAAGGATTTTTAGCATTGAGGTGATTAACGTACTGCGTGTTGGTGGCGTTAATTACCCCAAAATTGATTTCGAAGTTTTTCCTGGGACGTAAAAATCCCCGAAAATCGGTGGTCACATAACCTTTTGTCGGGATTTCCCCTCTGCTACGAGCCACTCGATTTTGATCGCCCACCAGATGAACGGTGGCATCAAGTCCCAGCCGTTCGCCTTTGGTATTAAACTTCACCCCGATGTTGGAACGGACGGGAGCAATGCCCAAGGCGGGCTCATCGAGGGTATTATCTTGGCCCCACAAATACTCAAAACTGCCGTGAAGGGTAACCAGTGGGTTAAGCTGGTATTGAATGGCTGTTTCCGTGCCCCAAAAATCGGCTTCGCCATTAACGTATTGAAAAACTACGTCCGGACTCAGCGGAAGTTTTTTGGGAAAATTGGTTGGCTGGAGGGTAATGTAGTTTTCGATTCGGCGAACAAATGCATTAACTTGCAAGGAAAGGTGGGGGTAAGTGGCTTCGATCCACACATCGGCCTGATTGCTTCGTTCTGGTTGGATATTGGGGTTGCCCATAAATTCGGCACTGGTCTGTGCTTTGCTTGCCGGAAAGCGTTCCGAGTAACGTTCGCTGGCATCGGCGGTTCGTACCGCAGAGCCTGCACCCAGGGCAACCACCCAATGTCGATTTACAGCCGATTCAATCATTAAAGCACCACTCAGATGGGTCTCATCCTGGCTTAACTCCCCACTCACATTCTCCAAAAAGAACTGGCTGGCTGTGTCGGCATTAGCATGGACAAAGTCAATTCTCGCTGAACCAACCACACGAATGGCAGGGGTGAGCGGATGTTCAAATTGAGTGAATAATCCCCCATCAGTAATGGTTACATCCGGCCAGACCAGATCGTTTTTCAGCAGTACCATTCCATTGTCCCGTCGGGAAATGTTGCGGCGGGCATTCCGATTGGCACTGTAAATATCTCCGCCAAGCTTTAGCGTCACCCGATCGGAAGGTTTCAGTTCCAGCGCAATACGACCTCCATCCACGTGAGAGCCGGTTTTTACTTCCACCAGCAGGGGAAACGGAGGCTTGCGGTTGGGGTTGGGCTCTGCCGTGGGTTTATTGTCATTGTCCATCTCATGATCCACATCATTCGTGTAACCCAGCACCTCTAGGGTTTGCACCAGACCGCTGCTCTGTTCGAAACGGTAGCGAATGTTGGCATTGTAAACCTTAAAGAATCTGGCATTCAGTAATCGCCCGGGATAATCGATATCATTTTGGTATTGGTAACCGCCGGAAAAAACCAGGGTGGATTTGGATGAAATCTTAATGCCCAGTTTGCCCCTCCCTTCCCGGGATTTGAAATCGGCGGGAACGATTTCCCCGTTACCGGAGTGGTAGTCAGAGGATTTTCGCCAGTTGCCATGGACCCAGAAAGCGACCCGATCCAGGTTGCCTTGAACAGAAAGAATGGTCTCCGGCGCGTTCAAATTGGAATAGTGGCCGGCAGAGAGCTGTCCGTGAATTTCTCCCGATTGCTCCCAGGGCAGCGGAGGTGATTCGGCCTGGATAGCACTCAAATTACCGGCGCCCAGAGTTAAAGCGTACGGGCCTTTAATCACTCGCAATCGGTAGATGGCACTGGGATCGAAATGGCTGAGCGGAGAGTCCATGCGAGCCGCTCCACCAGGAAAATACCGCGTGCCATCCACATAAGTGCCTACTTCAGTCTCACGCAAGCCGCGGACCACCGGATCAAGTCCAACTGGCCCTCGGCGAACGGCATCTACCCCGGGAATAGTGCGAAGTAACTCGCCGGTTACCCGTACGGGCAAGCGCCGGATGGTCTTTACCGGAAGATGACTGAGCTGCTCGGTGATCTCTCCCCATCGGGAGGTGGTTACCAGAATGCCGGAACCGGCAACCGGTTGTACCGACAGAATAAATTTAATTTCTACTGTATCCTGGTCGCCGATTCGAAATGCCTTACTCCGGCTCTGATAGCCGATAAATTCCACTTTAAGTAGGTAGCTCCCGGCGGGAATATGATCGATCTGGAAATATCCCTCTCTATTCGTACTGGTTCCAATTAGCGTACCGGGAATGTACACATTAGCTCCGGGAAGTGCATCGCCCGATTGATCGGTTACCCGGCCTTTAACCACCCCTCCGGTAGCAGTACGCAGGGAAGAAACCATGAAAATCAGAATAGAAACCATGTAAAACCGAAGGCTTATCTTTAGGGCCATTTTTATTTTTCCAAAGCGGTCCATTTTTTTCCTCCGCAATTTTCATTCTCGCCTTTTCTCAATTGTCCTTGCACGGGGATTCATCCGCTTACGCCCCTGAATTCTTGTTTCAAGGGGCGGCAGTTAGTGTGCCGCTGTTCCACGAACACCTGCAGTTCGCCTTCCAGCTAAATAGAAAATTAGAGGTTTCCCTGATGCCTAGCCCGAGCCAGTTGCCTTGAGAAGCATTCCTAGCAAGGGCGCGAGCAAACAGAGCTAACCTTTGGCAAGCCTTTACCCCGTTGAAAAAAAAGCTTAACAAAGTTTCAGGAACGCTTAGGGGGCTTCTCAGGAGGAGACATTAAGTGGTTGAGTGCTTTTGAGGAAAGGAGTGCCACCGGTTCAAGTCGAACGCTGAGGGAAAATTGGGCCATCGGTGGCAACAGGTACTTTAGCAATTGCGGTGGAGGATTGGTTGCCTGCTTTCCAGAGCAATCCGCTGTTTGGATATTGCAACCTCCCAAGGTTTTTGCTTGGTGCTGAGGGTGCCCACCGGTCATACAGTGGCAATGGCCTTCGCTCATGGAACAAGAACAGGAGCATTCAATGCCCATCCTTTGCGTTTGTAGTGGCACCATGGGGGCCAAAAACAAAAGGACGGTTAACAGGCCATTTACAATTTTCATAGCCATATCGGTATTGCTTTAAACTTTCTAAGAAACCGGCGAAAGTTTGCCAGTTAAATTCATGGACGCGCTTGACCCAGAGTTTACCTGGTTAAATCTTCGTCTCTTCTAATTAACCTGGCATGGCGAAATCCACGTGTCTTTACAAGTCCCCCAGCGCATTGCGGTTCCACTCACGATTAAATTTTTACGCTTTAATTTGGGAAAAGAACAACTTCAAAACCAAACTGGAAATACTTTCTTGCCTCTTTGCCTTTTCGTAACATTGAATCCCTGCAAGGCATAGGATGCCATACCTAAATGGCAAGATTCAAGGATGCCCACAATCATTCTTTACTCTATTTGCCCAATTAGACAGGCGCTTGTCCCGCACAGCTGGACGAGCAGGGAGGCTGGAGATGTTGAACTCATTCGGGGGTAAGACCAACTGCGGGCGCCAGCCCGAGTCGCCCTGCGGGGTCTCACGCTATGCCAGGCAAGCTCTCCAGGACGTGGAGAGTCTCATTTTAGCTTTTCTAAGATCCGGGTCCATCCGCGGCTAAAAAACTTTGAAACCGGCCACGGATTGACGCGGAAGGCCGCGCAACACGTCAAATCCACGAAAAGCGCGGACACTCCAGGAAAATTCGACCGAAGCCGAGTCCCGCCCTTTAGGGATGAGCGCAAGGGGAGGCACAACTTTCCCAATGCCGGGCGCACCAACAAAAAAGGCGGTGGCCAATGCCACCGCCTTTTCTTCATGTGAATGATCGAATTACACTCCCTTATCCTTTGTGCTCCAGCGTCCGGATGTAGGCGATGATGTCCATGATATCCTTGTCGGTCAGGGAGGGATTGCCGCCTTTGGGTGGCATGGCCACGCCGGTGGTGTTCAAGGGGTCATCGGTCGAGCGGCCTTTTTTAATGTAATCCAATAACTCAGCATCGCTCAAATTCATGGCGAACTGGCTGGTGGTTAAATCCTTGCCCAGCCCGGGAATACCTTTGGCATCGGGACCATGACAGGCAGAGCAGCTTTGCGTGTACAATTCTTTGCCCCGTACTGGATCGCCCTTGGGGAGGGCGGCCTGTTTAACCTGGGCCTGGGCCTGGGGTTTTGCTTTCTGGGTGGTGGTACCTGCCTGCTCGCCCCCACCGCCACCACAGCCAATAGCCAGGATGCTCAGCCCAATTAAGACAATGAAAATGCTCTTTTTCATTGCACTTCCTCCATCGTTTCCCTTAATGTAATGTTCGCTTCTGACAATAGCTGCCTGGAATTTAACTGCCTGCCGTGGAATTGTGAAGCAATTTTTGAAGCTTCTGTGGAATCCGCCAGGGCGACGATACCATAGGCCATGGGGGTGGGAAGTTCCTTACTTTCCACAAACCAGGCCCCAACAAAAGGAAGCCATGCTTCGGTGCGGTAATCTTTGACCCACAGGCCAGCGGGCTCCACAGGGTGTTTTTTTAAATACTGGAGCATACACCCAATGTCATCGAAACGATAGGCTTTACCCTCTTTGTCGCGGAAGGCGGCGGCAAAGCGAGCTTCGTTGATGATCATCCGACATTCGTCGCAGGCATCCATGCCAAAGGCAATTTCTGGCGGTTTGTTGACAGAGGACTGTTTTCCGCAGCCGGAAACAACCAGTCCGAACCCCAGCCAGAGGAGAAGGCCGGCAAGTCGAGCTGCGCGCCGCGCTTTCATATCACCCCTCGGCGCTGAAACAGAATCTGGGTGCTGCCCAGCAGCACAGTGACCCAGCCGGCCAACAAGGCCATCAACATCCAGGCCAGCTGATGGCCGTAATGGCGTATCGCGTATAGCCCTACCGGTCCCAGAACCTCCAGGTTGTGGCGGATGGAGAGCAGCGCGCCGATGCGAAACACCTGCAAAGGATTAAACAGAGCCAGGGTGAAGATTTGCTCAATACTCAATTGCCATTTCAGGGTGGTAGCCAGCATGCCCAGGTCGGAGAAAAAGATTAATACCAGCCAGGCAAATACCGAAATACCAATGGCAGCCTCGGCTTTTCGAAAGAGGCTTGAGAGGAGTATGCCCAGGGCCAGGCTCACCAAAGCCAGCAAAAAGGCAAAAGCCAGCAGCCAGAGGTAGTCGGTGAAGCCACTGGTGCCGCCTTTCAGGGCGATTAAATAGCCGCTGATCCCGAAACCAATTAGCAGGGCCGAAAGCAGCGCAATGGACAGGCCAAAGAATTTACCCAGCAGTAACTCGGTTGGCGAAACCGGTTGAGCCAGAACGTAGAGCAGTGTGCCATTTTCTCTTTCCTGAGCCAGGCTCATGGCCCCCAGCGTCAGGCCCATCAGGGGAATAATCATCAGGGTCAGGTTAACCAGGCTGGCAGTGGTGCGGCCGAAACCGGATAATTTGTACGTTCCAACCCCGGCTAGCCCCATCCAGCTAAGCGAAAGGACCAGCCCGGTAAAAATAAGTACGTAAAACAGATACCAGCGATTCCGGCGTGCATTGAGTAGTTCCTTCCAGATCAGCAGGCCGATATTGTGCCAGGACACGTTCATGGGCTTCACCTTTAGTTTTGAAACAGGTAATCGAAGTCCAGCACTTTCACGCCAGAGCGAATCAGCAGCTCCAGCGGACGGACTTTCTGGGTGCTGTCCAGATAAATCTTAATGCCTCGTCCATTGGTCTGCGCTTTCAAGCCGGCCTCATTGAGCACGTGCAGGGCTTGTTCGGTTTGAGAACTGTCCACGGTTAAACGCAGCATACCCCGTTGGTGAAGGTACTGGTGAACCTCCAGCGGTGGCACATCGGCAATCAATTTGCCCTGATCCAGAACCAGCACCCGATCGGCAAATGGGATTACTTCATCCAACCGATGAGAGGAATACACAATGGTACGCCCTTCTTCTTTCAGTTCGCGCAACAGGGCCAGAAACTCATCCCGGCTGCGGATATCCAGATTGGCCGTGGGCTCGTCCAGCAGGAGGATCGGTGGATCGGCCAGCAGGGCAATGGCTAGCGCCAGTCGCTGCCGCATGCCCCCGGAGAGGGCTTTCACTTCTTTGCGCCGTGCTTCCAAAAGCCCCACTCGCCCCAACCACTGGTTGATGGTGGCAGCGGGCACCCGTTTGAGGCGGGCGTAAAAATGGATCGTTTCCTCAACGGTCAACGTGTCGTGAAATCGGATCTCCTGGGGAACAAACCCCACATGAAAACGGGCCTGCTTGCCTTGGCGTAGCATGTCGAATCCGTTAATTTGGATGCGTCCCTCGTATGGCAATAATCCCAGAATACAACGAAGCATGGTGGTTTTGCCAGCACCGTTGGAACCCCATAGAGCCACAGCTTCGCCTTCCTGAACGGAGAAACTGACGTCGCTCAACACGCGGTGGTGTCCAAAGGATTTGTTGACGTCTTCTACCTCTATATTAAATGCCTGCTTCCGGGACGAAGAAGGGGGTGTTGTCATGATCCAGTCCTTACCGGTTTTATGGATATCTGCAGGTCTTGATTTGTTTTTAAGCGTCCGTCGAGCACTCAGAAAA
This sequence comes from Calditrichota bacterium, assembly GCA_003696445.1. Taxonomy (GTDB): domain Bacteria; phylum Calditrichota; class Calditrichia; order RBG-13-44-9; family J042; genus J042. Next base: position 10,960 of record RFHE01000248.1, read on the forward strand.
ATTATCACCGAACCCGCCAGCAGCAGAACCAAATAGGGATACCGGCTCTGTTGCGCGCGCGTTTGCTCGGGAAACGGAAGCCCCTGGGGAATCATCGGCCGGATGCGCGGTGAAGGATCTTCCAGCTTGGGTTGTGGCTTCACAACCGGAAAAGCACGAGCAGCAAAATTAATGGCCTGAATGACTGGACTGTAGGCAAAAAAGCGAAGGTGCTCGTTGCGGAGCAAGAGATCCTCAAACAGTTTTTCCGAACGATAGGGCAAATCGCCGCGGCCGTCGCCGTCTTCATCAAAGCCCACATAGTCGCTCCAGTAATTTCCCTCCCAGCGGTTACCTTGCAGCAACCCGCTACCGGTGATTCCCACTTGCTGGTAGTTATCGATAAAGCTGTTGTCCAGGATCTGACTGCGCGTCACAAAACTGAGCAGATTGAGGCCCACATCGTTGTAGGCCAGCACATTGTGCCTGTAAGTCATGCTGCTGCGCACGTCCCGTGGCGAATTATCGACGAAAATACCTACCCTGTTGTCCACCACCAGATTTTCTTCGATCCGGCAATCGTCCAGGTCCTTAAGCCCAATGCCGAAACCGGAGGCAGTGCGGTTGTAGGCAATTGTATTGCGGCGCAGCTGAATGCGCTTGCTGTACATGACGTAAGTGCCCACCGAATTGTTGAGGAGAAGATTCTCCTCCACCGTGCAGTCCGTACTGTACATTATGTGAATGCCATAGCGGGCATTGCGAATATCGTTGTGAGCTACCCGGCTGTTTCGGGTGAACCAGACGATTAGATCTCGGCCGGAAGTGAGACGGTTGTGTTCGATGAGCAAGCGATCCGAATACCAGCACCGGATCAAGTCGCCCCGCCGGGGGATGTCCAGCTCCCGATAGCCCTGGATGATGTTGTACCGCAAGCGGCTGCCATGGGCCTGGCGCAGATAGAGACCGAAGAGCACTCGCTCCAGACGATTGTGGTGAATCACAGCGCCAGGTGCATTGATCGAGATGCCGGCATCCTCGTCAGCAAGATTGATTCCGCTATTCAGAATCCTCAAACCCTGAATTTCAACATCAGGGGCTTCTACGGTCAGCACAGTCCCCTGGTGTTGGCCATCCAGCACCGGCCAGCCTTTACCCAGCAAGTGTACGGAGTGGCGAATGACGAAGTGACCTGAATACACCCCACTGTTCACCAACACCGTATCCCCTGGAGAGGCTGCATCCAGCTTGGCCTGCAATTGAGCCCCATCCACCATAAGGATTCTCGCCTGGCTTGGAACAATGTTCAGCCATGCGAAAACAAACATCCACAGCCAGCGGTATTGGGCGATTTGCATGATTAAGCCGACCCGTACAATTATGCCGATTTTGACGAGGTTTCCTTAGCTTTCGCCAGCAGTTCCTGCTCCAGTAGCGGTTTGTAAACCTTGCGGTGCCAATACAAGCCGATAATTATTAAAACAGAGGATAAAAAAGCCAACCACAGCCCTACATCCCAGCTGGCCACGGTTTTGAACTGGCCCACATATCCCTCTCCCAATAGGGGCGGCACAAAAGGCTTTACCGCGTGGCTCAACGGAGCTCGTGGGTCTAGATGGGTGCCGAAGTTCCACATCCAAAAGTACAGATCGCCCAGAAAGATAAGCGGATACAGGAAACCGGGAAAAGCAAAAAATGCGGCTACTGGACTATGGATGTACACAGCCGCCAGGGCTAGTAATCCAATAGCTCCCACAATGATAATGCTCAGACTACGTTCCAGCGGAGCAGCTTCTTTCAAGGAGCGCATACCGATGTAATGATTGAGCTCATCAATTTCATTGACGTCCCCGGTTACCCGATTCACATACACTTTCATTTGGAGACCTTTAGGATACTGAGGGGCATACAACGTCAGGCTCCAGTAGGGGAGAAAGATAGAAATCAACAGTAACAGACCTGCGCCGCCCAGAAATAGGGTTGGCATCAGGAAGCGCTGGCGTTCCTTCTGGAGCAGTTCTCGGGGAACCCGCGGTCCCAGAATGAGCTCTTTTTCGGTCACCATGGTAGTCTCTCCTCCGTCTTTATCTGTAAACCATTGGCCCGGGGGGATGCTCCCCCGGGCAATGGTATGTGGCGTTTACGGTTTCACCAGGAAATAGCCGGCCATCTCCAGATGCAGAGCCGAACAGAATTCCGTACAGTAGAAAGGATAAACGCCGGCCCGATCGGCTACAAATTCAATGGTTTGGGTTTCACCGGGCTCTATGCTGAGGTTAAAATTGTAGTAAGGCAAGGCAAAGCCATGGGTGGCGTCGCGGGCTCGTTCGATGTTGGTGATGTGCCAAATCACCCGATCTCCCTTTTTAACCTCAACATGTTCCGGGGTGTAATGGCTGCGCACCGCGGTCATGAAAACTTCCACCGTTTTGCCCCGGCGCACAATTTTTTCTCCGCCGGCCTGAACTGCTTTGGGATGCTTGCTCTGGGTGCTGGGATCCCAGCCAATCTCGGGATACACTTCCCAAGCCTTAATCTTATCGGCCTTAATAATCTGTGCATAGTGCGGCTCGCCAATCCCAATGGGCATATCATAGAGCAGCTTCATGGGCTGATCTTTACTGGCAATATCCACCAGCTGGAAGTTCTGAGGCAGCAACGGACCCACATTGGCAAAACGGTCGATGGACCACTTGTTCAGGGCAACCAGGTATTTACCATCGGGATGCACGTTATCTCCTTCGGCAACTGCCAGGTGCCCGATGTTGTAGTGGACAGACACTTTATCTACCAGGGTCCAGGGCTCTTTGCCGTGTTTGGAGGTCCATTGCCCACCCAGGGTCCAGCGGGCTACCGCACTTTCCAGAAACAGGCTGGTATAAGCGTACCCGTTGGGATCGAACTGGGTATGCAACGGCCCCAGGCCAACTTCCACCTGAGCTTCCATAGCAGTGTCGAAATCAATGATCGGAACCCCGTAAGGATCGTGTTCCTTAAACTGGCCCTTCTCGATAGCCTGTTTGATTTTAGTAAAGTTGTAAATGGTGACATGGGGATCCAGTTTCCCGGATACCACCAGGTAATTGCCGTCTGGGGTAACGTCGATTCCATGCGGGCTCTTCGGTTCGGGCACAAAATAGAGTACTCCTTCCTTAATGAGCACGTCCAGTGGCAGCACATTAAATCCGTTGATTTTTTTGGTTTTGCCGGCCTTAAACAATTGCTCTGCTTTGCGAAGATTGATGACATGGAGATAGTCCATATCCCGTTGTGAGGCGCCGGCTTCGAAGGGAGGATTGCCCGATTCAACCCCACCGGTGGCCATTTCGGTGTTAAAGGAGTTCAAGAACACCCAGCCTTCGCTAACCTGCTTGCCGGCATCGCTGAGGTCCTGCCAGTAGGGCGGCAGCTCAAGGGCAAAGGACTGCCCGGGAACCAGCCGGCCTTTTTTGCGATCAAATTTCCAGAACGTAATCATGCCCCGATATTTTTCTTTGTACTGATCCAGCGAAGCATATTGACCGTTTAGAGGCATGGCGTACTGGCCACCTTCAATCACATATTCGGTGTTGGGCGTTACAAAAGTACCGCCATGGTCGCTGAGAGAGATGGGATTTTTCACGATTTGTTTGGTCTCAAAATCGCGCAAATCAATAACCGCTACCCGGGAATTGGCCTTGTCGTTGACAAACAGAAACTGGCCGTCGTAGTCGCCGCCGGTTTCAGAAAGCCCAGGATGGTGCACGTCGCCCCAGGTGAGGGTTTTCCCCGGTGGGTTACCACCGGCCAGCACCTCCCGCGTTTCCTTGGAAAAACCCCAGCCCTGCCAAGGTTCGGGGGTGAACACCCCAATCACCTTCAGCAGGCGCATGGAAGGCACGCCAATTACCAGCACTTGCCCGGAATGCCCACCAGAAGCAAACATAATGTATTCATCATGTTTGCCCGTGGGAATGTACGTTTTGACTGCGGCATACACATCCTGTGCCGTCAGGCCTCGCTGCTGGATGACCTGATTTACTTCCTGCCCACCTACACTTACTGTTACAGCCTTTTGCTCGTTCTTACCGCAGGTTAACAGCCAAAGCAGCCCGACAAGGGCCAGGGCCGTCAGCCACAGGTAATGCTTGTTTCGCGTACCCATACGAATTACCTCCTCTTTTTTGGTTGAGAGCGTTGGTCTTTATCAGGCCTGGCGGAAGCCACCACAATTTCTCCGTTCAGGTACTGACCTGCCAGCTCCCGAAGTGTGATTGAAGCCAGTTTCCCATGCAACAGGTTCTTGGCGGGGAACCAGGCTTCGTGAAGCGGGCAGGGCAGTCCCTGAGAGCAAATAGAAATGCCCAGAATACAATCGTTTAAAAACCCTTCGCCTTCCAGGCAGAGGGCAATATCCAACAAACTGATTTCTTCGGGCGGGCGGGAAAGACGCACCCCACCACGAGGACCGCGGTAGGTCTCCACTATATTGTGTTGCGACAAAGTCTGGAAAATTTTGGTCAGGAAGTGGAACGAAATGTCCAGCTTGTTGGCAACCTCGCGGATGGAGACAAAACGATCCCGCTCCTGGGTGGCCAGGAGTACCAAGGCACGGAAGGCATAATTGCTGGTTTTGCTGAACATGGACCTGTCCTTTTCCTTGTCGGCTTCCCCAGGGTCAATTCACAGTATCCGCTCGTAAATTTATTTAAAAAGACTTAAGAGTCAAGTATCTTAATAAAATTTTCACATCGAAATCACCTGTCAGCAATTTTTCTTTGAAAATATTTGAAGATAAAAGATTTGACTAATGTTTCCTGGAGGTCCTGATGGGGTGCCAGAGGGTCTTCAAATGCTGGTAAAATCGGGGAAGGGGAAAGCCAACCACGTTGTAGTAGCAACCCTGGATTTCCTGAATGAACAATGCGGCCAGCCCTTGAATCCCGTAGGCCCCGGCCTTATCCAGGGGCTCGCCACTGCGCAGGTAGGCCTCAATTTCCTGATCGGTCAGGTTGGCAAAACGCACTCTGGTAGTGACGCTGTCAACAATTTCTTTTTCTGGGGTAAGCAGGCATAGCCCGGTAATCACTTGATGCCACCGTCCGCTCAGGGTGCGCAGCATGGCGCGTGCTTGTTCTCCATTGTCTGGTTTTTCCAGCACGTTTTCCCCAACCACCACAATGGTGTCCGCACCGATAATCAGGTCGGCCTGGGTGCGGTCCGCCACCCAGTGGGCTTTACGCCGGGCAAGATTCCGCGCATACGTGCTTGCCTCCACTGCGGCCGGCTGAGCTTCGCTGACCTGCGCCGGAACCACCCGAAAGTGCAGGCCCACCGATTCGAGCAACCGTTTTCGCCGGGGCGAGCGGGAAGCAAGGACAATGGTTTTGTTCCTCAGGTTACACAGTTCGGTCAGGAACTCAGAGGGGGCCAGTGATGCTTTTGATTGAGGACGCATTGATTTACCCCAAATAAATGGCCAGCAGCCCAACGGCCATGTCTAATTTCAGCAACGTGCTCAGCTGGCGCAATTGTCTGGCGTCGGCACCGGGTTTCAGCCGGTACAGCGTGTAGGTTAGCACCGGATAAACCCCGATGGCCATGAGGAGCATGTAGGTTGGGCCATACTCCCCGAGCAGAAAGGGCCAGAAGCTGGTTGCTACCAGCAGGATAAAAGCCAACCAGACGATGCGGATTGCCGGGCGTTCCCCGTATTTGACCGGCAGGGTGATGGCCTGGTGAAGCCGATCGCCGGGAATGTCTTCCATATCTTTAATAATTTCCCTGGCCAGATGAAAGAAAAAGGCCAGCAGGGCCGGCCAGAGGCTTCTGGAAGGGCGGTTCACGGCCAGTGCACCGTAAACAAAAGCCGCGGCTGTGGAGAGGCTGACCAGTACATTGCCGATCAGCACCGAACGCTTCCATCGGCGGGCATATTCAAAAAGCAAGAGGGCAAAACAAAGGGCCATCAGCCCAGTGGCTGGCGAAACCAACCAGCCAAGGAGAACCCCGCTAACCAATTCAACCAGGGCAGCCCATTTAGCCTGGTTGGGCGTGATTTGACCGGCCGGTAGCGGACGAAACGGTTTGTTGACCCTGTCGATCTCCAGATCGTAAACGTCATTGATCGTGTTTGCTCCTCCGGCAATCAGCGTAGCGGAAAGGGCGGCGAGCCACAATGCTGAATGCGTGAAAGGGGCATCGGCGATGGCCGCCCCCACCGCCACCGAGCAGAAGACGATCACCAGGTTGGCCGGCCGGCTGATGGATAAAAGCGCCTTCGGTGGGGTTACCCAACCCATCTGACCGCGTTGAGTGAGTGGTTGCGTGCTCGCTTTCTTTTCCATGAAGCGAATGCCTCCGGTTCAGGGTCCTTCGGGCAGGGTGGCCCTCCCGAGCCGTTTGGCTACCAAATTAAATCCCAATTGGATTTCAAAATAACTTGTTAAAAATTGTTGATTTAAATCAAGAGGTGTTTGCCGGTAGAACGGTATCATGATTATTCCTATCGATTTTTGAGAGCGAGGCCGAATCGAAATATGCAGTCTTTTGATTATCAGCGGGAGTTTTTCCGCAGACCTTTCTGGAATCCTTCCGATCGCCTTTATTTTCGCATTTTGCTGGTCGTGGCTTTTGCTGTACTGGTGCAGACGCTGCTGGCAGTACATTACTTCAGTTCGCCGGTTCTGGATGCCACCCTCAATAAAAAAATTAAACACACCTACATTTCCAAGCTGGTTTCGTTTTACCAGGCAGGGCCCAGGCCCCGGGCGCTGGAACGCAATCCGGTGGTTGTGCCGGAACCGCCCAGCGAAGAGGAAATTACCCGCCGTGAGGTCCAAAAAATAGAAGATTTAATGGAAAAAACCAAGGCTGCACGCTTTACCCCTGAACAGATTGCTGGGATCGAGCCGGTGAAGCGCCGGAAATACCAGCGCAAAATCCAGCCCCTGGTCAGCGCTGGCCGGAACTCCCACGCCTTAGGCGAGGCGGTCGATCAGATGTCGGTATTTGCCAATCCGGCACCCGAAGTCAGCTACTCCCCATTGCAGCCGCTGAAAAAACAGGAGGAGCTCTACCGGCAAAAGGTGAAGGCACTGGCAGAGGCAGCCGAAAGCCATCAGGAAAGTCTGGAGGAAAGCTTTACCGATTTTCAGATTTTAAAAGGCTACCGGGACACCGATCAGTTGATTGCCGTGGCCAGGGCCAACAACCGATTTGTGAAACATTGCGTGGAAAAGTATTTACGCTACATGCCCGATTTACACGGCAGTGTAGTGGTCCAGTTTACTATTCACCCTCAAGGCCATGTGGTGCCCGGTTCGGTGCGCATTCTGGAAGCCAGTATTGCCGATCCGCGGGTAGTGGACTGCATCAAGAAAACCGTTAGACGGTGGAAAAATTTCCCAAAGGTTGCCTATGAAATGGGAGAATATACCATGACCCAGAAGTACATCTTTTGACCGGCAGGCGAGGGGGCTTAACCTGGCAGGCCCTTTTTAGCGGGAGAGCTCTTGCCAGAATCGGGAAATATTGTCTCGCGAGCGCAGGGGATTCAGCTTGTCTTCAAATTCAAAAATCAAACTTTGCATCGGTATCCGGTTTTTGTGCATAAAACGGAATATTTCCCGGTAAGGCAATACGCCTTCCAATACTGCACAGAACCTCTTCCGCTCCTGTGACGGCTCCTTTAAATCAATCAGATGAAAAAGAATTTTCTGCTGGCGATTAGAAAAATAGTTGAACAATTGGAAGCACCAAGTCAGGGCCTGCTGTTGGGTAAAACACAGTTTGGGATGGAAAAAGCGGGCAATGTCCAGTACCGGCCACAGCAAGTGTTTCCCCGAGTTGAGCAGTGTAAACAGAGCCAGGTACTTCTTTAAATTTTTTTCGGCCTGCGCTTGGCCCTCACCATCGAAATAGTTTTCCAGATAAATCTGAAAACCCTGATCAGAAAGCTTGTGCACCACCGTACAGGCTTCATCTACAGGTACCTGCTCGTCAAAATGCAGAATACAACGGCGCTGATCAATTGCCTCCAGAAAGCTGCGCAGTTTAATGGCATATCGGCTTTGTAAAAATTGCATGTTCAAGCGGCCATGGGCATGGAAGAACAGGCTTTGAAAATCCCCATTGTTGGAATGGAGCGCCTTTTTTAGCCCCGCATTGGAGACCTCCTCCTCCTTAAGAAAAATCTGAACGTGGGCAAACTGATGGTGTTTGGCAAAGGCCAATGTGTCCAGTGGATCGAAGTCCAGGTTGGCCGAAACCGAATTGGCAATGCCGAAAGGGATTTGATTTTCCATTTGCGCTCAGTAATTTTCTGTCAATTAATCAAAACAAAGCGACTTTTGCAAATAGATTTTGTTACCTGCGATCCGGAGGATGAGATTTGGTTGGTTAATTGGGGAGGTTATTCATGCTTGCCCGCGTGTTTGCCGCTGCCCTGATGGGTATCGATGCCTACATGGTGGAAGTTGAGGCCAGCCTTGAGCGGGGATTACTGAACTTCAGCATTGTTGGCTTGCCCGATTCGGCCGTTAAGGAAAGCCGGGAGCGGGTCATGGCCGCCGTCAAAAACAGCGGGTACGAGTTTCCTCAGAAACGGATTACCATCAATCTGGCCCCGGCGGATATTCGTAAAGAAGGTTCCAGTTACGACCTGCCTATCGCGGTGGGTATTCTGGCTGCATTGGGCGAGGTGGCCGAGGCCCGCCTGGAGGACCACCTGATCCTTGGCGAACTGGCCCTGGACGGCTCGGTGCGTCCCATTCATGGTGCGCTCTCCATTGCCTGGGAGGCACGCAATCAGGGCTTCAAGGGGTTGATTTTGCCGGCCGCCAATGCCGATGAGGCTGCCATGGCCGAAGGTATTCCCATCTACCCGGTGAACAGCCTGCGCCAAACGGTGAATTTCTTAAATAATCAGGAAGACATTGAACCCCATCGGGTGGATCTGGCACAGATTTTTGAGGTATCTCAGCACTATCTGGTTGATTTTTCGGACGTGAAAGGCCAGGAACATGTCAAGCGGGCGCTGGAGGTGGCCGCGGCTGGGGGTCACAACATCATCATGATTGGGCCGCCGGGAAGCGGAAAAACCATGCTGGCCAAGCGCCTGCCCACCATTTTGCCGGCCATGACCCTGGAAGAGGCGCTGGAGACGACCAAAATTCATTCCGTGGCCGGCCTGCTGCCCCCAGGCCAGGCCATGATCGCCACCCGTCCTTTTCGAGCGCCTCATCACACCATCAGCGATGCAGGCCTGATCGGAGGTGGCAAATATCCCCGACCAGGCGAGGTGAGCCTGGCCCATCATGGGGTGCTCTTTCTGGACGAATTGCCTGAATTCAAAAAGAACGTCTTGGAGGTGCTCCGCCAGCCCATGGAGGACGGCAAAGTCACCATCGCCCGGGCCATGCTTTCCATTACTTATCCGGCCAATTTCATGCTGGCCGCCGCCATGAATCCCTGTCCCTGCGGCTATTACACCGATCCCACCCGGGAGTGTAGCTGCACCCCGCCGCAGATTCAACGGTACATGTCAAAAATCAGCGGCCCCTTGCTGGACCGAATTGATATTCACATCGAGGTACCGGCCGTCAAGTACAAAGATCTGGCTGCCGAGACCAGCGGGGAAAAATCCGAGGCCATCCGCCGCCGGGTACAACAGGCCCGGGAAATTCAGCTGCAACGATTCAAAAATGTGCCCCATCTTTACTGCAATGCGGATATGCAGCCAAAGGATATTCGCAAATACTGCCGGATCGATGATCGCGGGCAGGATTTGCTGAAGATGGCCATCAACCGATTGGGACTCTCCGCCCGGGCCTACGACCGCATTTTAAAGGTGGCGCGAACCATCGCCGATCTGGCCGGTGCAGAACACATTCTGCCCGAGCACATCAGCGAAGCCGTGCAATACCGGAGCCTGGACCGAAGCCTGTGGCTTACTTAGCAGCAAAGGACCGCCCCCTTCCGGTGGCTTATTCAAGCCTGTTTTCCAGGCCTGATCGCCCCTGTTTGCCCATCCTTCACTCCTTAAGCGTTTTGAAAGAACCGCTATTTTCCTTAAAAAATTAAACCGGAGAATGTCGATTCTGTCACACCAAATTTACCTGTGTAAAGGCGAAATTAACCCAGTTAAACACCCAGATTTTAAGGGACTGCTCCTGTACAGGGATGGAAGGAACGGAACTGAAATGCAGATGAGATGAGAGATGGTGAGGACGATTGCTGTATTTAATTTGAAAGGTGGAGTGGGCAAGACCACCCTGGCCGTTAACCTGGGTGCTGCCCTCCAACTCATGGGAAAACGGGTCCTGCTGGTGGATCTGGATCCCCAGCACGATCTGACCATGTACCTGGGCGTAAATCCTGCTCAGCTTAAAGGCGTCGAATATTTTATTACCAGGGACCTAAAGTTTGCCGAGATTGTCCGCAGTTACAATCACCGGTTCGATTTTCTCCCTTCGGGGAAGAAGTTGCGCGATCTGGAAGATCTGATGTCGGCCCTGTATGTGAACTACAAAAAAATGAATTTCTTGATTCGCGATGCGTTCCTGCACATCGAACAGCAATACGATTACATTATCTTCGACTGTCCCCCGGCGGGCGGTCAGCTGACCATCAACGCGCTCAGCTATGTGCAGGATGTTTTCCTGCCTGTCCAGTGCCAATTCCTGGCTCTACGCGGTTCCAAAAAGGCGTTGTTTTTGATCTACCGAGTGAAGACCCTATTCAATCCCGCGCTTCGTCTCGGAGCGGTGATTCCGGTTATGTACGACCCCCGTAATCGGCTTTCGTCGGTGATTGTGGAGAAATTGCACAACGCGTATGGGGATTATTTGACCGACACGAAAATTCGAATCAACGTATCCCTGGCCGAGGCGCCCGGCTTTGGCAAGACGATTTTCGATTACAAGCCGTTCAGCCGTGGCGCGCAGGATTTCAAAAAGCTGGCCAGGGAAGTGGCTGAAATGCCGGCCGGGGAGTTACGTTTAGAGCAAAGCTTGTCTCATTTAGTGGATTCCTCGGTTCAACATGTGATGGCGGGGCTGAGGGCGAACAATGCTTAGCTGTGAGTGGCCAGGCAATAATCGGTCGGACGGTGACAGACAACTGAGTTTAACGCCGGCATCGCATTAGCCAAGCAAACGTTTGAGTGCTTCATCCAGTTCAGAATCCAGCTCAATCTCAATTTCCTCTCGCGTTCCGTCCAGAAAAAACACCTCCACCAACCGAGATTCCGGCTGCCAGGGCTCGGCCGATTCGGCCTCATCAAAGTCCTCATACATGGAGTAATCAACATCTTCGAAATCTTCGTAAATCAAGTAATCCACCTGCTCGGGGTCTAACTCAAGCAGTTCACAGACTTCGGTAAACATGGGATCGCTACGGCTGACCACCTTTTGACTCATGCGTCCAGGATAATCCATCAGTCCCTCCAAAAATTGGTTGATTCAACAAATCTTAAC
>RFHE01000249.1 GCA_003696445.1 Calditrichota bacterium
CTGGCCTATCGCATCAATGCTTACTCCAAGCCCACGCTCATCCTGCGCACCCTGGAAAACTACCTGGGCTGGGAAACCATGCAAAAGGTCATGTCCACCTACTTCAGCCGCTGGAAATTCAAACACCCCCGGCCGCAGGACTTTTTCCAGGTGGTCAACGAAGTCTCCGGGCAGGACATGAGCTGGTTTTTCCAGCAAACCTATGCCAGTTCCAACGTGTTCGACTATGCCGTGGACCGGGTCAAAGTTGAAATGGTGCGCCCACCGCGCGGCTATGTGGAACAGGACGGCGCTTACCAGTTCAGCAGCGGCAGAGCCCCTCAGGACACCAGCCGGAAGGACACCACGCTGTACCGGGCCACGGTTTACCTGGCCCGCTGGGGGGAAGGCATTTTCCCGATTGAAGTGAAGTTCACCTTTGCCGATGGAGAAGAAATTCTGGAAACCTGGAACGGCCGGGATCGTTGGATCCGCTACCAGTACGTCCGGCCGGCAAAGCTGGTAAAGGTCGAAATCGATCCCAGGCGCGTCCTGGTCCTGGACGTGAATACGGTCAACAACAGCTGGATCGCCCGCCCACCTGCCCGAACGGCCGCCTGGAAGTGGGCCACCAAGTGGATGGTGTGGCTGCAGCATACCATGGAATCGTTTGTCCTCTTCATGTAACGGAGTCCCCATTGAACAGGAAAAGAGAAAACATCTGGCAACGAGGAACATGATGAGCATTCGAAACGCATTGGGCAAAGGCATCGGAAAAGTGAACCGTGCCATCTGGTTCGTCGCACTGCTTTATCTGGCCAACGTGGGTTTCGCTTTCATTCTGGGCGGCATTCTGGCCGACCAGCTTGCCGAGAGCCTGGGCAGTAGTGCCTCCGCACAAAAAATGCTGGACGGTTATGACGACTACTGGTACGCCAACTTCAACACCCATGCCCAGGGTCTGGCCACCACCTTTCACCCCGGAGTGGTGGGCATTGGTGCGGTTCTGAATGCGGTGGACGCCACCGTAACCGGCCGGTTGTTTCAGTCCCACCCCGCTGTGCTTGGCGGCGGCATTCTGCTGATGGTGCTGTGGGCCTTTGCTACCGGAGGCCTGCTGGCCCTTTTCCTGCGCCCCAGGCCGGTCTCCTTCTTCCAGGAAGGGGCGCGGTTTTTCTTCCGCATGGCCGTTCTGGCGCTTATGGCCCTGTTCATTTACCACCTGATTTTCCACTACCTGCTGGAGCCGTTGCTGGGCTGGTTGCGGGAAGTAAACCGCGATGTGCTGGACGAGCGCGTGGACTTCTTCTCCCACCTGCTCGTTTACCTGGCCGTCTGGATGCTGGTGGGCCTGGTGAGCCTGATTTTCGACTACAGCAAGATCATTACCGTCCACCACAACATGACCATGGCTTTTCTGGCTCCGGTAAAGGCCGCCTGGTTTATTGTTAAGCATCCCGGGAGGACGGTGGGATTGTACCTCAGCCTGAGCCTTTTCTGGCTGGTAGCGGTGGGCATTTACTGGCTGGTCGCCCCGGGCGTGGGGCAGAATACGTGGAGTAAAATCTGGCTGGCTTTCGCCCTGGGACAGGTGTTCATTTTTTTCCGCATCTGGTTGCGGGCGCTCTTTTTTGCAGCTCAGGGCAGCCTGTACGCCGGCCTGGTGCCCGCGCCTGCGGTCTCTTCCCAGCCGGCTCCAACTGAAACCGGTGAGGTGGCTGCGTGATTCAGTCAGAATCTGACAGGCAAGATTGGGAGCCGCTGCTGAACGAGGTGATTGAGTTTCGCAAGGTGCTGCACGCTCATCCAGAACTCTCCTGGAGGGAGCATCAGACCACCGAACGTATCGAAGCATTTTTGAAGAAACACGGCATTCAGCCGTTACACCGGCCCACCCCCACCGGAGGCTGGGTGGACCTGATCTTCCAGTCCGGAAAGCCCTTTTTACTGCTCCGTGCGGACATCGACGCCCTGCCCATCACCGACACCAAAAAAGTGGCCTACCGTTCCCGGAATCGGGGCATCTGCCATGCCTGCGGCCACGACGCGCACACCGCCACCATGGCCGCTGTGGCCGTTCTGTTGACCCGAATGCCCCGGAAGCCGGCCTGCAACGTGCGGGTGGTGTTTCAACCGGCCGAAGAAACCATTCCCGCCGGCGCCCCAACCCTGATTGAGAAGGGCGTGCTGAAGGACGTGAAAGCCGCCCTGGCCATGCATGTGGACCCGCGGATCGATCTGGGCACCATCTCCCTCACTCCGGGCTGGGTAAACATGCAGAGCGTACGTCTGGAAGTCACCTTTAGCGGTCCGGGAGGTCACTCGGCCCGCCCTTACGAGACCGCCGATCTGATCTGGCTGGCCAGCCGCATGGTGCAGGAAAGCTACCAGATGATTTACCGCCGCTTTAACTGGCTGGAGAGCCCCATGGTGCTCACGTTTACAGAAATCGAAGCCGGCGAAGGCTACAACATTATTCCTTCTCGGCTTAAAGCCACCGCCACCCTCCGGCTGACCTCAGAGCAGGAGCGGGAACGCTTTTACCAGCAATTTCGCCAGTTGTTAGGCGAGCTCTGTGCGGGACAGCCGGCCAAAGCAGACTTTAGCGCCCGGGAAGGCGCCCCGCCGGTGATCAACGATATCCGCCTGATTGAACGCCTGCAAAAACAGCTCCCTGAAACCGGACTAAAGCTGAACGTGTTGACCGATTTCCGCTCCCCCGGCGGGGACGATTTCGGCTATTACGCGCGCCAGGTCCCGGGAGCCATGGTCCGTTTTGGCGTGCGAACCGGCCAATCCCATCCCCCTCTGCACACCGGCGATTTCGATGTGCCCGATGCGCTGTTTCAGCTCTCTGTTCCGTTTTTTGCCCGGCAGGTTCTGCTGCTCAGCCAGGACGACGAGCTTCTGAACGGGTGATCCGATGCGCACCCTGCTGCTCATTGCGGTTCTGGGATTTGCGCCCGCCCTGTTCTGGCTGGCCTATTTTTACCGAAAGGACCGGCTTGAACCGGAGCCGCGCCGGCTGGTGCTGCGCACTCACCTTTGGGGCATCTTCTGTGCCTTTCCCGCCGCCGCCCTGGAATATCTGCTTCCCTTCAATCAATGGACCATGAGCGTGGTCGGCGCTCCGGTGGTGGAAGAATCGGCCAAATTTCTGGCCGTGTACCTGACCATCTTTCGCAATCCCGAATTTGACGAGCCCATGGATGGCATCGTGTATGGCGTTGCCGCAGCACTGGGCTTTGCCGCTCTGGAAAATGTAGGCTACCTCTACAACGCCCATACCCAATACGGATCCGCCGCACTGGGTGGGGTTTTCCTGGTCCGCGGGCTGCTCACCGTGCCGGCCCATGCC
>RFHE01000028.1 GCA_003696445.1 Calditrichota bacterium
GTACAGATCGGTTCCATCTTCGAAAATGATGTAAATAAAAGACAGTCCGAAAAACGAGTACCCTCGGACTACTTCTGCGTAGGGTACCGCCAGCATGGCGCTGGTGAGCGGATAGGTTACCTGATCTTCCACCACCTGTGGCGCCTGGCCGGGGTACTCCGTGAAGATGATCACCTGGACGTCGCTCAGGTCCGGTATGGCATCCACCGGCGTGTGAAGCATGGTGTACAGCCCGCCCAGACCGATGATCACGGTAAAGACAATGATCAGAAATCGATTGTTGACCGAGCTTTCAATGATCTTTTCTAACATCGCGTTTCTCTCCTTAACTGGATTCTTCTCTGGCTCGTTTTCGCCCTCGTTCTTCGCGAGAAAAAAGCCGCCACCGGCATACTCCCCAATTTTGTGCCCGTTGCCGGGATTCCCTTTCCCTGAAGCCAGGTTCCTCAGTGCACATGTTGCGGTTCTCCTGGCTTTTGCTCGGGTTTGCCCCGCCGTTCCTCCAGCATTTTCTGGATGGCCTCCTGGAGGCGGCTTTCGCTGTCCAGCAGAAACTGGGCGGAAGTGACGACCGTTTCGCCTTCCAGCAGGCCGGAGATGACCCGAACGAAGTTGTTGCCCGGTCCACCCTCTTCGCCCAGGCGAACCTCCCGCGGTTCGAACTTGCCGGGTTCCCTGACCACAAACACAATGTTGCGCTCGCCGGTGCGGATCACCGCTTCCAGTGGGATGACCAGGGCATTGGGTATCGGCTTTCCATGCAGTTGAACATTGACAAACATGCCCGGTTTGAGCTCCAGGTTGGGATTGTCAAATTCCAGCCGGACGTGAACATCGCGTGCTTTTTCCCGCAGGAAAGGATACACGTAAGAAACCCGGCCGTGAAAGGTCTTTCCCGGCAAATAGGACAGTTCCATTTCCGCCGGCTGGCCCTCGTAAATCCAGGGCACCTCGTAGTCGTAAATGCTGGCGTGGACCCACACGTGGGAGAGGTCGGCAATCTGGAAAATTTTCTTGCCCTCTTTCACATAATCGCCCTGGTGCACGTTAAGCTCCACCACCATCCCGTTCACCGGCGAAAGCAGGCTGACGGTGCGTTTTACCTGGCGGGTTTTTTCCAGCCGTTCAATTTCCGAAGGGGGAATGTCCCAGTAGAGCAACCGATTCCGGGTGGATTCCAGCAACGATTCGGCCCCCTCGCGCACACTGGGGATCTCGCTGCCGGTCAACATGGCGTGGGTATTGAGCGCCAGTAAATATTCCTGCTGGGTTGTGACCAGTTCAGGAGAATAAATTTCCAGGATCCGCTCGCCTTTGCGCACCATCTGACCGGTGTAGGTCAAGTACAATCGATCGATCCAACCGGAGATTTTTGGGGAAATGGCATAGAGCCGGTCTTCGGCGTATTCAATTTTGCCCACCGTGCGCACCAGGCGGTAAAAATCCATCCGTTTTACCTGGGTTGTACGAACGCCCATGTCCTGGACGATGACCGGATCAATGACAATCGTTCCACCTTTTCCCAAGGCGGCTTCATCTTCGTACACGGGGATCAAATCCATGCCCATGCGGGATTTGCCGGGGTGATCGTAAATCTCGGTGGGGTCCATGGGAGCCCGCCAGTACAGGATTTTCCGCTCCTTTTTATTCTCGGCCGGCTGTTGCTGGTCCTGTGTATTTTGGGGTGGATCGTCAGCAGCACTTTGTTGGGCAAACATTGCACCACCTAGCTCTGCCCGAACCGGAACCAGCTTCATCCCGCAGATGGGGCAGTTACCCGGTTCGGATTGAAGCACCTCAGGATGCATCCCGCAGGTCCATAGCTGATGCTGCTCGCCGGCGTTTGCCTGGACTTGATCGGCTGACCGGCCGCTGACTTGGCGTCCCGAAAACTTCCAGAACACCAGACCGGCGATTAAAATCAGCGGCAGTATAATGAAGACCATGCGTTTCATGACTATTTCTCCTCGCCTGATTCAATTTCATGTTCAAACAGATCGCGCCCGGTTAAAAACTCCAGCCGGGCAATGGAAATGTGGTAATCGCTGATGGCTCGGTAATATTCCAGTTCGAAGTTGAGCAGATTGATTTCGTTGTTCAGCAGGGTAAGGAAATCCACCTTGTCGGTCTGATACCCGGCAATGGCCGATTGCAGCGACTGGTTGGCCTGGGGCAGGATGCCCTGTTCGAACAGGGTGACCCGTTCGGCGCTTTTTACCAGATCGTTGTACACGCTCTCGATGCTGGCCAGCACCTGATTGCGGACGTCCAGATATTTGTGCTGCACCTGCTTTTCCCGATAGCGGGCCTCCTGTACCTGCTTTTTTTGTTTTCGCCACCAGTACAGCGGCACATCCACCGTCACCAGGGCGGTGACGAAATCGGCACCGATGCCCCCGTTGCGGAGGCGATCCCGCTGGGTGTAGCCGATGCCCAGGCGAAAGTCCGGCAGATATTCCTTTTTTGCCAGACTGACCATGTGGCGGGTTTTGTTTTCTCGGGCTCGCCAGGCAAACAGCAGGGGCCGGTAGCGATCGGCCAGGGCCTTCAGCGAGTCCGTCGCCA
>RFHE01000250.1 GCA_003696445.1 Calditrichota bacterium
CAACCAGCGCACCAGGGCATGTAAGCCGGGCAGGCGCACGGCCAGGTAGCCCAACACCGGATAGGGAACCCGCTCGCTGAGGCCATAGCTGCCCACCAGAACCAGCTTCTCAAAGCGCTCCGGTTGCTGCAACACCATGCCCAGGGCCACCGCCCCGCCCATCGAGATGCCGGCCACACTCAGGCGCTGGACTTTCAGCGCCTCCAGCCAGTCCAGCAACAGGTCCGAATAATAGGCCAGCAGGCGCCGGGTGGGCACAAAAGGCGTGCGGCCGTAGCCGGGCAGATCCGGGCTCAGCACCCGGTAGTGGGCGCTCAGCGCAGGAATGGTCTCCCGCCAGCTGAGCTGGGCATGGTCGCTGCCGCCGCCGTGGATCAACAGCACGGTTCGCTCCCCGGAACCCACATCCAGGTAGTGGACGGGCAGGGTGTGCACGCGCAAAATCTGATGGGCGATGTCGGGCGTGTGGCTCATAGGATGCCGGGAATGAAACGGGCTGTTTTGCGGGCGTATTCCTGATAGGCCGGGCCGAATTCCTGAATCAGCTGTTTTTCCTCGTAGAGCGCCAGCCAGGTGTAGGCGGCGATGAGAAACGGCCAGAGGATCAGGGTGATGACCGAGGGCCAGTGCAACAACCAGCCAAACGTGAACAGAAAAATCCCCACGTACTGGGGATGGCGGATGTAACGGTAAATCCCGTCGGTCACCAGCCCGCCGGCCCGGTGAATTTTTTGCCATCCCAGAGCGATCAGGGCCACCCCGGCCAGGCTGAATACGGTGCCTACCATGGCCGGCCAGTGCCCGACGGCCTGAAACCAGCTGCGGGCGATGGTGGGCACCTTGACCAGCGGAGAGAGCAGAAAAATGAGCAGCGGCCAGCCGAACATTTCCGTCATCAGGGCGATGACAAAGGCCACAAAGGCGCCTTTAGAAGCCCACACTTCCCGGGAAGGCCGCCGGTAGGCAAACAGGCTGAGAAAGGCGAGCACAATCACCAGGTTGAGCACAATGACGCCTGCCCGGCCGAACCATTGGTACATCCATTGAATGGTCAACGGTGGGCCGTGGTGGGGAATCAATTCCGCCCCGTAAATCAGGACGAACAGGGCCACCGCACTCCAGCCCACCACCGTGCGCCAGCGGGGGGTGGTTGTGTTCATGTTCATGGTAGCTCTCCTTTTCTGCTCAGAGTCAGATCGGCTTCAGCGGGCCTGTTGGTCTGGCCGCCCGCCAACGCCAGGGCCATGATTTCCGCCGGGTGAACAGCCTTTCTTCCGCTGAGCCATTGGATTTGCTGGCGGCAACTGAATCCTGAAGCCACGATTCGGGTGTCCTCCGGGGCCTGCTGCACGGCCGGCAACAGCCGGTGTTCGGCCATTTTGCGCGAGATGGGGAGGTGTTCCTTCTCGAAGCCGAAGGAACCGGCCATCCCGCAACAACTGGAATCGATGACCGACACCCGGCCGGAAACAAAGGCAGCCAGAGCACGCTGGGCCGGCTCCATGCCCACCAGACTTTTCTGGTGGCAGTGGCCATGCACCAGCAGATCGGTTTGCAGGCGCGCCTCGGGCGGCAGGCCATCCAGGGAGCCTTCCTCCAGGTGGCGAGCCACAAATTCCTCCCAGGTAAACACCAGGCGCTCCAGCGGCAGTTTTTTGTACTCTTCCGGCAGCAGGTAGCGGTAATCTTCTCTCAGGGACAGGATGCAACTGGGTTCCAGCCCGACCACCGGGGTGCCGGCCTGCAGAAAAGGTTTCAGAACCTGCAGGGTCTTGCGGGCCATGGTCCGGGCCTGTTGAAGAACCGCTTTGGAGATGGCCGGCCGCCCGCAGCAGGCAGGTGGGGGGAGCACCACCCGATAACCCAGTGCCTCCAGCACCTGTACTGCCGCCCGGCCGATCCAGGGCTGGTAAAAATTGGTAAAGGTGTCGGGGAAGAGCACCACGTTTCTTCCGTTCCGAGCCGGTAAAGCCGGTGGTTGATGTTGTTGAAACCAGCGGCGGAAGGGTTCCCGGGCGTAGGCCGGCAGGGGACGCTGGCGGGTAATGCCCAACAGTTTTTCCAGTGCCCAGCGCACCGCCTGCGTTCGGTTTATTCGATTGATCAGCGGCGCCGGCCAGCCGGAAAACCGGGCCGCCAGTTGCGGTGTTCGGGCAAAAAAGCGAGCCCGCAGCGGGAGGCCATGCCGGTCGTAATACTGGGCCAGAAATTCCAGCTTGATTTTCGCCATGTCCACCCCCGAGGGGCATTCCGCCTTGCAGGCCTTGCATTCCACGCACAGATCCAGCGCCTGGGCCATGCGCGGGCCGGTCAGTTCCTCCAGGGGGAGCCGGCCGGAGAGGGCGGCCCGCAGCAGGTTGGCCCGACCGCGGGTGCTGTGCTCCTCCTCCCGGGTGGCGATAAAGCTGGGGCACATGGTCCCGGTCGTGACTTTCCGGCATACCCCGGCCCCATTGCACATCTCCACCGCCCGGTCGAAGCCCAGGTCCTCGCTGAAGTCGATGTGGGTCTGAACCGGCGCCGCCCGGTAATCGGCGCCGTAGCGCAGGTTTTCGGTCATCGGCTGGCCGTCCACAATGATGCCGGGATTGAGCAAGTTTTGGGGATCGAAAATCTGCTTGACCTGCTTGAACAGGCCGTACAGCTCCTTTCCGAAGAAGCGCTCATTCAGCCAGCTG
>RFHE01000251.1 GCA_003696445.1 Calditrichota bacterium
AACCGCAGCCAGATTTGCGTGGTGGAGCAGCCTCAGGATATCACCCTGATTGAAAATACCAATGAATACCGCGGGCTGTATCACGTGCTGGGTGGGTTAATTTCTCCGCTGGACGGGATCGGTCCAGAAGATCTGAACATTAAGCCATTGCTCAGGCGGCTGGAAGGGGTGGAAGAAGTCATCCTTGCCCTTAGCCCCAGCACCGAAGGCGAAGCCACCTCCATTTACCTGGCCCGGCTACTCAAACAAATGGGGATTAAAACCACCCGTTTGGCCCGCGGGGTGCCCCTGGGCAGCTCCCTGGAGTTCGTCGATGAGCTCACCCTGAGCAAAGCCCTTCAAGCACGCAGCGAACTGTAAAACGGCTGGCAGCACCCATCTTGTCTGTGCTTTCTCTCGGAAACTCCAGGCCTCCTTTTGAATTATTTTAAATGGGGAATTCAAACACAGGCAAATTGCGGAAAGGAGGTGGAACGGATGGTTCGTCAGGAACAGTTTGATGCGCTCCTGGGTTTCCGCAGCGAAGTGTATCCGGTAGTCAGTTTTTACCTGCATACCGATCTCTCGGTTTTGAGTGTGGATGAGATGCGCATTGCTGCCAAGGATCTGATTAAAAAACGCCGAGAAGAATTAGAAGGATTGGATCTAACCCATAGCCAGCGGGAATCCCTGAAAGCCGACTTTGAACACATTTTACAGTACATCGAAGGGGAAGGGTTTCCAGGCAGTCACAAGGGATTAGCCCTCTTCTCCTGCCAGGGCGAAAACTTCTTCCAGGCCTTTCCCCTGCCACAGCGGGTCAAAAATGCCCTCATCATCGATCCCGATCCTTACATTCGTCCCTTAATCGCTATTAAAAACCAATATTATCGGTTTTGCACCGTACTAGTGGACCAGAAACGGGCCCAAATTTTCCACACCTACATGGGCGAGACCGAGGAGTTAACGCACCTGGTGGAGGAGGCGGTGAAGCGACGGGTCCGCTATGCCGGCTGGTATGGCTTGGAGGAAAAGCGGGTGTATCGGAGCATCGAGCGATCGGTTCAGGAACATTACAAGCGGATCGCCCGGCTTTTGTTTCAATTACAAAACCGTTACAGTTTCGATTACTTCATCCTGGGTGGCCAGCGCCAGAATTTAAGCGAATTCGAGCGCTTTCTACACCGCTACCTGGAAGAGCGCATTATCCATCGCTTTGAGGCCGAACCTTTTGCTTTCCCGAAAAACGAAATACAGCAACGGATTCAAGCTATTGAGCAGGACTTTTTAGACCGGCGCCGCGAGAAGATGGTGGAACTGCTGGTAACCGAAGCACAGAAGAAACAAAAGGCCGTGCTGGGCTTAAAGCCGGTGCTGGAAGCGGCCAATATGGGAGCAATCCGCATTTTGTTGATCGAAGAGGGGCGCCAAATTCCAGGAAGGGAGTGTCTGCAATGTGGGTTTTTAACTTTGGACCAGGAGATTTGTCCGGTTTGCGGGAACACCACCCACCCCATGAACGACCTGTACGACGAGATCGTGGAAAGCACAATCAATTTCGACGGGGAATACTACCAAATTCAGCCCGGTACACCATTGGCCGGTTACGAGGGCATCGGGGCATTTCTGCGATTCAAGCCTGAATCCAACAGCTGATTCTGCGAGATTCAGTGGCAATGGGCGCGGGGGAACTGCCGGAGAGCGGTTCCCCTTTTTCTTTGAAATGGCAATTGGCCTTGATTCATTATTGACAAGTTTCGATATTCCTTCCGGCCTATGGAACCTATTCAAAATTGGAAAACAGTCCTTCTGGCCGTCATCCTGCTGGCCCTGAGTTCGGGTTGCAGCCTTCAGCGCCTGGCCCTGCGCACCACCACCGGGCTGATGGTCCACGGCGTGGATGCCATTTACCGGGAGACCGATCTGGAAATTGCCCGGATGGCCATTGCCTCTAATCTGAAACTGCTGGAGGGTTTCCTGGATGCCGATCCAAAGAACCCCCGGCTGCTGGGTTTGCTGACCCAGGGTTTCGCCAGCTACAGCCTGGCCTTTCTGGAAGACGTGGCGCCGGAGCGGGCCAGCGCCCTCTACCTGCGGGCCCGGGATTACGGATTCCGCTGGCTGCAGACCACCCCCGCCTTTAAGGACGGCATTCCCGATCAACAGCAGGCTTTCGAAGCCCGGCTTAAACGCGTTCGCAAAAAAGATTTGCCCGCCCTGTTCTGGACCGCTTTTGCCTGGGGCGGCTGGGTTAATCTCAATCGGGATCTGCCCAGGGCGGTCTTCGAATTGAATCTGGTCAAGGCGATGATGCAGCGCGTGCTGGAACTGGATGAAGGATTTTTCTTCGGTTCGGCTCATCTGTTCTTCGGCAGTATTCTGGGCTCGATTCCCCGAATGCTGGGAGGCGATCCAGAGAAGGCCCGGGAGCATTTCGAGCGCGCCCTACAACTCTCGCAGGGCAAGTTTCTGGTCGCCTACGTGTATTCTGCCCGCTACTACGCCGCCACCACCTTGAACGAGACCCTGTTCGACCAATATCTCAACAAAGTCCTGGAAGCCCCGGTGGATATTTTACCCGGCTACCAGCTGATGACGGTGGTGGCCAAAGAAAAGGCCCGGCGCCTGATGGCCAGAAAATCGGAATTGTTCTAAACCGGGAGCACCTTAAGACGTATTTTTAACTATCCAAAAACTGCGGCTCGTGGCAGGTGCATGCGGTCAACAT
>RFHE01000252.1 GCA_003696445.1 Calditrichota bacterium
CGCCGCCCCCTCCACCACCTCCGCCACCAAACCCACCGAAGCCGCCCCAGAAGGGGCCTCGCCCCCCGTGCGTACCGGGTGCATCGATGGTGTAGCCCCGGGAGCCCCGGCGGGAAGCGATCATGACCAGTAGCACCACCAGAAAAAACACCAGCAAGGCCAGCTTGTTAAACCCGGGATGAGGCTTGCCAGCCGGGCCGGGCAGGGGCTTGTAGCGTCCGGCTGCCGCCTGCATCAGGGCACGCAGGCCTGCTTCGATGCCTCCGGCATAATCCTCCTGGCGAAATCGCGGGCGAATCACATTTTGAATCACATTGAAGGCAATGGCGTCGGGAATCACATCCTCCAGGCCGTAGCCCACATCGATGCGGATCTTTCGTTCTTTTAAAAACACAGCCAGCAACAGCCCGTTGTCCCGCCCTTTGTGGCCCACTTTCCACTGCTCAGCCAGCCGAATGGTAAATTCTTCTACCGGATAACCCTGGGCATCGGGAAAGGTGGCCACCACAAACTGATTGGAAGTGGAATCCTCGTAAGCCCGGAGCATGGCATTCAGGCGGGCCTCCTGGGCCGGGGTGAGGATGTCGGCAAAATCGGAGACGTAGTTGACCGGCTTTCCCGGGATTTTCTGGGCACTGGCCGGAATTGCCGCCCACAGCCAGCAAGCCAGGACCAGCCACCAGATCACAAACCGTACCGGCGGAAAAAGCCAGGCTTGAACCGCTGTCCGCTGTTTCATGCCCATCGTTTAAAATTTAACCTTGGGAGCCTGTTGCGCCTCCGCACCGGCCTGAAAGTAGGCTTTGGGTTTAAACCCGAAGAGACTGGCAGCCAGGTTTTGTGGAAAGCGGCGTAAATAGCTGTTGTAGGCCTGCACCGCTTCGTTAAAGCGGCGCCGCTCGACGGCAATGCGGTTCTCGGTACCCTCCAGCTGGGCCTGAAGGGTGAGAAAGTTTTGATTGGATTTCAACTCCGGGTAACGCTCCACCACCACCAGCAAGCGCTGCAGCGCGCTCCCTAACTGATCCTGCACCTGTTGAAACTGGGCAAATTTCTGGGGGTCATTCAAAATGTCCGAACTCACATTCATGACCCCACCGGCCCTGGCCCGGGCCTCGGTAACCTGGGTGAGCACCTCCCGCTCCTGGGTGGCGAATCCCTTCACCGTTTCCACCAGGTTGGGAATAAGGTCGTAACGGCGCTGGTACTGATTCTGCACCTGAGCCCAGGCGGTATTCACCTGCTCCTCCAGCCGAACCAGCTCGTTGCGGTAGCCCACCAGCTGCGACACGAAAAGAACAATCACAAGCACCACACCCATTGCAATCCACAAGCCCTTCTTCACTGCATAGCCCTCCTCTTGCTTACATTCGTTAATCTGTGCGCCGGACCCGCCGTTTTACTGGTGCTGTTTTCGTTCCAGAAAACGGAAAACCAGGTAAATGGTTGCCCCCAGCACAAAAAGCGGCCAGTTGAAGCGGAGATCCTGGAATTGAATTCTGGCACTTTCGTACACAAAACTGACCAGCATGATGGCCAGCCCAATGTTTCTGAACAGCTTGAAAAGCTTCATTTTCTCCAGGATCCCGGCTTAATTCGCTGGGAATTTACTCCCCGCCCAGGGACGGGACAAGATGGGAATGAGAATCGAAAGTGCACGGGAAAAAGTGGAAATGGATGCCTAACCGATGCAGGGGGCTCAGAACATCCGTTGGTAGGAGCGGCGATTTTCCGAGCGGCGGGGACGCCAGAAGGAGGGGGCTGGGTCCGGGAAGCGCACATCCAGAAACGGCTTGCCCCTCAGCCGGGCCAGTACACCGACCGGGGTCAGCACCAGGTAAAAGACGCACAGCAGAACGATTCGAGAAATCCACCAGCCCACGGCAAAGGCAAGGGCCATCCAGGATCGATACAGACCGCGAAACAGCGTCGGCTGGACCAGGCTCACGGCAAGGCAGAGAACGGCCAGCACCACCAGCTGCGGGAACCAGGGCTGCAACCGCCCGCCCTGTTTTGCCAGGATGCTCAACAGAATCAGGAAAAGGGTCAGCAGCAACCCAAACTGGCGGAGTCGGTGCATCCCGACGTCCAGCTCCTGGAGCTGCAGACGGACATCCTTAATCCAGCGCATAGGCCCCCCGCCCAATCTCTTCCCCTAAAGTTTGAGGCTGCTCGGCCTTTTCCAGCAGGTAGTTGCCCAGGACCAGAAGATCCATTCCGGTGCGCATGAAACAGCGATAAGCGTCTTCCGGGCTGCAGACAATGGGCTCGCCACGGACATTAAAGGACGTGTTGACCAGCACCGGGCAGCCGGTTCGGGCCTCGAAGCGCTCCAGGAGGGCGTAAAACAGCGGGTTGTCCCGGCGGTTGACCGTCTGCACCCGTGAGGAATAATCCACATGGGTAACGGCTGGGATTAGCGAACGGGGCACTTTCAGCTTAGCCAGGCCCTGGAGGGTCTGCTCCTGGGGGCTGAGTGGGAGCCTTTTCTCCTCTCGGACTTCGGCCACCAGCAACATGTAGGGACTTTCCCGATCCATCTGAAACCATTCACTGGCTTTTTCGGCCAGCACAGCCGGGGCGAAGGGCCGAAAGCCTTCCCGAAATTTGATTTTCAGGTTGAGCCGGCTTTGCATCTCGGGCGGTCGGGGGTCGGCCAGGATGGAGCGGTTGCCCAGTGCCCGGGGCCCGAATTCCATCCGCCCCTGAAACCAGCCCACCACCTTGCCCCGGGCCAGGGCTTCGCTGACCGTTTCCAGCAAGGCCTCGGTTTCCAGGTAGCGGGCGGCAATGCCCTGCGCCTCCAGAAAGGCCTGAATGGCTTCATTGCTGTAGGATGGTCCCAGGTAACTGCCCTGCTGCAGGTCGCGCCCGTTTTTTGGTTCGGCGGACCTGTCCAGCACATGATGCCATCCGATGTAGGCCGCCCCCAGGGCGCCACCGGCGTCGCCGGCGGCCGGCTGAATCCAAAGATCCTCGAACAACCCGGAACGCAACAGGCGGCCGTTGGCCACGCAGTTAAGAGCCACCCCACCGGCCAGGCACAGATGGCGCTCCCCGGTCTCCCGCCGAACGTGACGGGCCATGCGAAGGACAATCTCTTCGGTTACTTCCTGAATGGAACGGGCCAGGTCCATTTCCCGCCGGGTAATCGGGCCCTCCGGGCGGCGGGGCGGACCACCGAATAGCTGTTCAAAACGCCTGCCGGTCATGCGCAGGCCCACCGGAAAATCGAAATAATCCAGATTCAGTTTGAACGACCCGTCTTCCTTCAAATCGATCAAATGATCGTAAATCGCCTGCACGTAGCGCGGCTCGCCGTAGGGAGCCAGGCCCATCAGCTTGTACTCCCCTGAATTGACCCGAAAGCCGGTAAAGTAGGTAAAGGCGCTGTAAAGCAATCCCAGCGAGTGGGGGAAATGGAGCTCTGCCAGCAGGGTCACTTTGTTGCCTTCCCCCCGTCCGTAGGAGGCGGTGGCCCACTCGCCTACCCCGTCGATGGTTAAAATGGCCGCTCGGGAGAAAGGCGAAGGGAAAAAGGCCGAGGCGGCGTGCGATTCATGATGCTCGGGAAAAATCAGCTCGCCCTCGTAATCCAAGGCTTTGCGGATCAGATCGGACATCCACAATTTTTTGCGGATCCACAGGGGAATGGCCTGGAGGAAGGAGGCCAGTCCGCGAGGGGCAAACTGCAAATAGGTTTCCAGAATGCGCTCAAATTTAATGAAGGGCTTGTCGTAAAAGGCCACCAGAGCCAGGTCGCCGGCCTGAATGCCGGCCTCACTCAGGCAGTATTCGATGGCCTGGCGGGGGAAGCGGGCATCGTGCTTTACGCGGGAAAAGCGTTCCTCCTGGGCGGCGGCCACAATTCGGCCGTCCTCCAACAGACAGGCCGCCGCATCGTGGTAAAACGCTGAAATACCGAGAATGTACACGCCACCCCACCTTGGTTTGAACCAACTGTCAATTTACAGGAGCGAAATTCGGTGCCAAACCCCATTTTGCAAATCTGTTGCTTACAGGCCGGCCGATTTGCTCCTGAGAGCCCATGTGATTAAATTTTTTCGGTGAAAAACGGTCGGCCGGCCAGGAAAGCAACCAAATCGGCAGGATTCTGGCATCTGGGGGCAATCATTTACCGGGTAGCCCCCTTTAACGCCGATAAGAGCGCGTCAAACCGGCGTTAAGGGGCTCAGCAAAGTTTTGGCGGAGGTGAAAAGACGTCGCTGTGCAATCGGTTTGTAAAGGGCCTGGACCCACCAACAGGTGAGGAGATTCCAGCCGGTTTGAGCATGATGAGCCGCAACCATGAACACCGCTGAGAGAAAAACGCGAATTTTGATTGTCGGCGCCGGACGCGGCGGCCGCACGCTAATTGAATTGTTCGGCGAAGATCCGGCCATAACAATTGTCGGCGTGGTCGATTTGAGGGAAGATGCTCCCGGCCTGGAACTGGCCCGAACGCTGAACATCCCCACAGACAAAGATTTCCGAAAATTTCTTTACAATCCAGCGCCCGACCTCATCATCGATGTGACCGGCAATCCGGAAGTGGCCCATCAACTTAATCACATGAAAGCACCGGAAAGCGAAATTGTAGGGGGAATGGCCGCCCGATTCATGTGGGCTTTAATTCAGGAACGCCGGCAAAAGGTGCTGCTGGAAGAAAAGTATCGGCGCATCCTCGAAAGCATCGGCACGGAAGCCGACAGCGAATTCATTATCGGCTCCAGTCAAGAAATGCAGCGGATCGCGCACCTGGTGGACCAGGTGGCACCCACGGACTCCACGGTGTTAATCCGGGGGGAAACCGGTACCGGTAAGGAAATTGTGGCCAGAGCCATTCACCGGCGAAGCCGCCGGGCTCAGTACCCTCTGGTTACCGTAAATTGTACGGCCTTTTCTGAAAACTTGATTGAGAGCGAACTGTTCGGGCATAAAAAGGGAGCCTTCACCGGGGCGGTCAGCGCAAAGGTGGGGCTGCTCGAACACGCCGACAAGGGCACCCTTTTCCTGGACGAGATCGGGGATATGCCCATGAGCATGCAGGCCAAACTGTTGCGTTTTTTGCAAACCGGAGAAATTCGTCCCATTGGCGATGTGAACTCGCACACCGTGGATGTCCGGATCATTGCCGCAACCAATAGAAATCTGGAAGAAGCCATTAAAAACGGAACCTTTCGCTCCGATTTGTACTATCGGCTCAACATATTCACCATCGAATTACCTCCGCTCAGAGAGCGTCGGGAGGACATTCCTCTGTTTGCCTACCATTTTCTCAAACTGGCCATTGCCAAAACCAACAAAAAAGTGGATAGCATTTCAACGCGGGCGATGGACTACCTGTGCCATTACGACTGGCCCGGCAATTTAAGAGAATTGCAGGGTGTCATGGAACGCGCGGTGATTCTGTGCAACGGTCCCCAGATTGAACCGGAACATTTGCCCATATCCGTTCAAAAAGAGCCGCCGCTCCTCCCACTCAACCAACCCTTCCAGGAAGCGCGCCGGCAGTTATTAAATCGATTCGAGAAAGAAGCATTACAACACCTGCTTCGTGAAACAGGCGGAAACGTCAGCCAGGCGGCCCGAAAAGCCGGGCTGCCCCGCCGCACATTTTACCGCTTGATGGTAAAGTTGAACATCGATCCTTCCCGGTACAAGCAAAACCGAACCCGTTGAAAACCAACCCGTAGCGGGAATGCCGAAAAGTGGAAATTGATGTATTATCGGGCAAATAACGGATTCATTTGCACAGGACTAAAATAAACTCACCCCTCTAAATAGCATCCTGGACAAAGCAGGCACAGGCTACCCTGGAGAATGTGCCAACAACGTCACAGTCAACCGGGACAAGACGTCCCGCAGGTAAACAGCCCTTTTCACGCCGTCCAAAAAAGCGGTTAAGTTCACCCTTTCCTCAAGGTTAAGTCCCTGTTCCTGGGCTGATGCTGGGGGTGGTACACGCAGCGCTTTGCCCACAAACGGGGGCAGGCAACGGGGAGGCTGGTCCCTCGGACTGTGTCAATACTGGCACATAACGGCCTTGGGGGAAGTTAGCCGCCCGTTGATTGAGCCCGAAAAGAAAAAACCCTAATGAATTAAAAAACTTTGAGTTAAGCCACTCTCTAACGGCATGCCGGCGAGTGAAACCACCGATGGCACAGGGTTTGACTAAGAAAACCATAGTGCCGGCAGTCACGGCGTCTCATCTATTCTTGCCGGACGCAAAGGGATTTAAAGCAATGCCAGGGATGAGAAGATGAATTACCGGGAACATCCCATCCAAAACAAAGGAGCTTAACCATGCCAAAGGGATCGATAAGCGCCGATAATCATCAGGAATTTTTTAAAGCCGGGGTAGAAGAGTACAGCGCCGCCGGGCGGTATTACTACGATCCAGGTTACACGCCGAGGGATACCGAGGTGCTGGCGGCCTTTCGCATCACCCCCCAACCGGGAGTGCCCCGGGAAGAGGCAGCCGCCGCCGTGGCCGCCGAATCTTCTTCCGGCACCTGGACCACGGTCTGGTCGGATCTGCTCACCGACCAGGCCCGGTACGCAGGCCGTACTTACAAACTTGAAGACGTGCCCGGAAACCCGGATCAGTTTATCGCTTACATCGCGTACCCCCTGGATCTGTTTGAGGAAGGCTCCCTGCCCAATCTGATGTCCTCCATTGTGGGCAACGTGTTCGGGTTCAAGGCCATTCGGGCGCTGCGGCTGGAGGATTTGTACATTCCCCCGGTGCTGCTGAAAACCTTTCAGGGCCCACCCCATGGCATCCAGGTAGAGCGCGATCTGCTCAACAAATACGGGCGTCCACTGCTGGGCGCCACCATGAAGCCTAAGCTGGGGCTGACCGCTAAAAACTACGGCCGGGTGGTTTACGAAGCCTTGAGAGGCGGACTGGACTTCACCAAGGACGACGAAAACATCACCTCCCAACCCTTCATGCGCTGGTACGATCGGGCGCGCTTCGTGATGGAAGCGGTTCACAAAGCGGAAGCGGAGACCGGAGAACGCAAGGGGCATTACCTGAACGTTTCTGCGGCCACCATGGAGGAAATGTACAAGCGGGCCGAGGACGCCAAAGCCCTGGGTTCCCGAATCATCATGGTGGATTTTCTCACCGTCGGCTTTACCGCCTTTGCCTCGTTGTCGAAGTGGTGCCGGGATAACGGCATTCTGCTGCACCTGCACCGGGCCATGCATGCGGTGATTGACCGGCAAAAGAATCACGGCATTCACTGGCGGGTGCTGGTCAAATGGGCCCGCATGGTGGGCGGGGACCATCTCCATAACGGCACTGTGGTCGGCAAGCTGGAAGGGGACCGCGCCACTACCCTGGGCACCACCGACCTGTTGCGCAACGATTTTGTAAAACGAGACCTAAGCCGGGGCATTTTCTTTGACCAGCCCTGGGTCTCCATGCCAGGGGTCATGCCGGTAGCCTCTGGAGGCATTCACGTTTGGCACATCCCGGAGCTGGTGGAGATTTTCGGCGACGATGTGGTGTTGCAATTCGGCGGGGGAACATTGGGTCATCCCTGGGGCAATGCCCCCGGCGCCACGGCCAATCGCGTGGCTCTGGAAGCCTGCGTGCAAGCCCGCAACGAGGGGCGCGACCTGAAAAAAGAAGGCGCCGACATCCTCAAAAAGGCTGCCCGATTCTCCCCCGCGTTGCAAAAAGCCATGGAAACCTGGAAGGATATCCACTTCGACTTTGAAGCGGTGGATAAGCTGGATCAGTAGAGCATTTGAAAGCGATATTCAGCGTTCTCGACCATCAACGGCGGCGAAACGCGCAAGCTCGGGGTAAGAGTTAAGCAATCCATTGGAATCAGCGGGAAAACGCTGCCGGCCGTTAACAATCCCATCAAAACCAGCAAACGAAAATCAGAGGAGAACACAATGTACACGGAAACGTTTTCTTATCTCCCCCAATTCTCCGAAAAGGACATCGCCAAACAAGTGGCATACATTCTCAAAAAAGGATGGATTCCCGGCATCGAGTACACCGATGACCCCGGACCCCACAATTCCTATTGGACATTCTGGAAACTGCCCCTGTTCAATGCTCGCTCGGTGGAAGAGGTATTGAAAGAATTGCAGGCTTGTAAGCAGGCGAATCCGAGCAGCTACATTAAAATCACCGGATATGATAACAAACGTCAGGGACAGGTGCTGAGCTTTCTGGCCTATCGCCCGGCGAATTGAGACGAAACAGTTCCTTGAATCCGGTTTGAACCGAAGCATCGTCAGATACCACGGAGGTAACGGAAAGTGAATCGGAAAACCATTATGCTGGGAGTGGTCGGGGACAGTGCCAGCGGGAAGACCACCCTTACCCGGGGCATCGTCAACCTACTGGGGCCGGAAAATGTCACCGCCATCTGCAGCGACGACTATCATCGATACAATCGCAAGCAGCGCAAGGAAATGGGCATCACTGCCCTGAATCCGGCGTGTAACTACATCGATTTAATGGAACAACATTTTCATCTGTTGCGGCAGGGACAACCCATCCTGAAACCGGTTTACAATCATCGTACCGGGGACTTCGATCCTCCGGTGTACGTAAAGCCGGCTCGGTTTGTCATCGTGGAAGGGTTGCTGGGTTTCCACACCCGGGTGATGCGCCAGTGTTTTGATGTGAAGGTGTTTCTGGCCCCGGAAGAGGAACTGCGGGTGCGCTGGAAAATCCAGCGGGATACCAGCAAACGGGGTTACACCCGGGAGCAGGTGCTGGAGGCCATCGAAAAGCGCCGGGATGATCGGGAGC
>RFHE01000029.1 GCA_003696445.1 Calditrichota bacterium
CCGGTGGGGCCAACAACCAAACCTCGACCGATGCGTTGGTCATTCGGGATTCCACTACCGCTACCACCATTTTTCATTACGGTGGTGGCACGGCCTTGCCGGCAGGAGTGCGCGTGGCGATCGATTCCACTCAGGCGAAGGCCGTTTTTTTGGGCTTCGGCTACGAGGCGATTAACGATGCGGACAAACGGAAAACCCTTATGGATCGGGTGCTGACCTATCTGTTGCAGCAAATTCCGGTTTCGATCAATGATCCGGAACCGGCCATCAGCCAAAGGTTGGAACTGTTCCAGAACTATCCCAATCCTTTCAATCCCAGTACCCAGATTCGCTTCAACCTCCCGGCCAGTGAGAAGGTGACGTTAACCATTTACAACGTAAACGGTCAGAAGGTTCGGACGTTGTTGGATGGGATACAACCGGCCGGCTTACACCAGATCCGCTGGAATGGGACCAACCAACAGGGTCAGCCGGTGGCTTCCGGGATTTATTTGTACGAATTGCGAACCGCATCCGGGCAGCGCCAGGTGAAAAAGCTGATTTTGATCCGCTAATAGAACCAATCCGCCATTTTTGCCATTAGGAAGGCGGCCTCACCGGGTCGCCTTCTTTTTTCTGGCCATCCGGGCAAGTAACCTCCTCAACGATGTAGGAAGTAGAGGTACGGGACGCCCAATTCGTGCAATGCGGTTCCCCTGAGATTAACGGGCCAACCTCACAATGAGGGCAAATAATGATGGTCCTCTTCAGAAACCAGTTAAAACCGCCATAATGACGATTGCAAGCTCGGTCAAAAAACTGTATATTTCAGCTGTTTTAAACTAAGGAGGCTGCACATGCAGATTTTTGCCGTCCAGATTGAAAAACCGGATGAAGTGAATTTTATTATGGGGCACAGCCATTTCATTAAAACTGTAGAAGATTTGTATGAGGCTGTAGTGCAGAGTGTGCCGGGCATTGAATTCGGCGTGGCTTTCTGCGAGGCCTCCCAAGAGGCCCTGGTACGCTTTACCGGCACCAACGAGGAAATGATTGAGCTAGCCAAAAAAAATGCTTTAAACATTGCTGCAGGCCACACCTTTTTCATCTTTCTGAAAAATGCTTTTCCCATCAATGTGCTGAATGCCGTCAAAATGGTGCCTGAGGTGTGCCGCATTTTTTGCGCCACCGCCAACCCCACTCAGGTGATTCTGACCGAAACGGAGCGGGGACGAGCCGTTCTTGGGGTAGTGGACGGCGTTAAAACGAGGGGTGTAGAAACCGAAGCGGACATTGAAAAGCGAAAGCAACTGTTACGGCAGTTTGGGTACAAACAGTAGTGGCACAGCATGTGCAGTATTTTGGGGCGGTTTGCCTATGAAACGCCTGGAAGCGAGGACAATGTGAAGCAGAGCATCCAATTGAGCATTTCGACCACCGGTTTTGTGCATTTGGTGCACAAAACCGGTTTTGTTTTAGGAAAGTTTTTTAGGGGGAAAATTGGATGCTTGCTGGCTTTCTGGCTGGCATTTGTGATTTGCCCTCTCCGTGCCTTACCGGCTCAGGACAGTCTGGCCTATTACGATCGGGCGGTGGAGCTGATTGAGCTAGGCCGCTATGCTTCGGCTCATCGCTTGTTACAGGAAGGTCTTCAGCAGACTGGATTTGAACCAAGGTTGGTGACCTTAATGGTGGAAAATGCCCTGAAACATTTCAGCGTTCGCCGGGGTGTGCAGGTATTTTTTCTGCAGGATTCCATTAACGAGAAAACGAGGCGGGGTGGACAGGAGGGTTCTTCCTTCACGGCAGTGGTTTACTACCCCAACCGCCTTCTTCTGCGCGTGCTTCAACAGAAGCCGGACTTCCCAATTGCTCATAAGTTGCTTGGCGACTTTTATCGCCTCCAGATGCCTAAAGATGGCGCCGCAGACTTGGTGGATACGGACCGACTGATGCGGTTAAAGGAAAAAATTCTCAGTCACTATTTGAAGGCGGCTCAACTGGGTCTGAATGAGGTTGAAGTAAATCGCTGGCTGGGCGATTATTACTTGGGGCTGAATCAGAAAGACCAGGCCCGCCAATTTTACCGGCGCAACGTTGAACCGGAGGCCCGCGATGCAGCCAGTGCACTGAAGCTGGCGGATTTGGCTCTGGCGTCCAATCAATTCAGTGAGGCTTTTAACCATGCCATGACAGCCTTGGAACTGCTTCCCCAGCGGAACACTGTGGCACGATACCGGGCCAGGCGATTGGCTGCTCTGGCTCTGCTTAACTTGGGGGAAAGCGAGAGCTTTGTTCAAGAAGCACAAGCCTGCATTCAGTTGATCCCGGGGCTTCAACAGGCTTACCTGGATCTGCTTGACTACTATTTTAGCCAGGAAAACGAGGACCAGATCCAACGCCTGCTCCGGGAAATGCTGCTTAACAATCCTTACGAACGAGCGGGGTTTCAGGCCCTGGAAAAGTATGCCGTTAACTCGGGCAATTTCGATAGCGCTACCCAATTGCTGGATGAAATTGTTTTGAAATTTGAATTTTCCGATCAGGTGATGGGGCAGGTTTACTGGACCAAGGGGAATCTGTTGTACCACCAGGGTCAATTGGCCGAAGCACGCAAGCTGTGGGAAATTAGCCGGAGTTACTTTTCGAAAATGTTGCCGGAGGATTCCTCACTCCTCAAACAAGTGGGAATTTTAGGACAAAACAGCCCTCCAGAGAATTAATCGGTTAGCCTCCCGTTACTATTTTGCCTCTTTACTCAGCCAGCAACCCCTCCACTACGCCGGCTGGCCTTCCTGTTGGTACTGATTCTCCAGAAGGAGCGGGAGGATTTTAGCTCTGATTCGAGAGCGCGATCTTGCGTGAACACTTGAGCCCGGTGAAGGTGGCATGTTAGATGAATATGGATTGTTGAAAGAACGGAAGTCCAGTAATTCAAGGGGCTCTTCCTGGACGAGCACGCATTCGGGATGCGCCTCTAAGGCAAGTCGTGGTAATTTGTTACGCTTGGATTCCCCTTTTTGACATTTTCCCGCTGTCGCCTGACAGCGAGTATTCACGAGCCGCTTTTAAATCGCGCCTGTGGAGCAAATTGCTCGTTCCTCTTTCCCATCCGGCAAGGGTTCAGTTGAATGACTAAAATGGCATCCTTGGTTTGCCCGAACAAAGCCAGCGGTGGAGAAGTGTCTTTTGGTTGCACTATTCGGATAGCCCCCAGCAGCCCGGCTTTACTGAGGGGACACTTCGGTTTAAGAAAAAACTTGTGCAGATATTTTTGCTACGGTGAAAATGGCAGGCAATTAAGGGGGCCCTGAACGGGTGTGTTTACAGGCTTATTCGCTGTTTTATGCTGATGTGCCGGTAAGGGATCAGGCTGCCGGGGTTTCCCTTTGGATGGTTTTCAGTGCACGACTAATAATGGTCTGCAAGTGGGTCTCGAAGCGTTCGCTGCTTAAAAACAGATGAAAGCCGCGCTGAATCCAGGCGTAATCTTTGCCGCTACGCATCTGGCGCTCCATGGTTTTAATAAAGTCCTTTTTCAGGTCCTCCAGAAAATAATCCAGTGCGCGGCGAATCTTTTCTTGATTGGCTTGAAAAATCACCGTCACCTGATCCTGAATGGCCCGCTTGAGTTGAAGACGAAATAACTGTTGCACAAAACGAATACAGCGATGGAGCAGTTCCAGCCGACGCACCGGAGTGAGAAAGGACCGATCGAACTGGGCTTCTTTTTTCTCGATGCAGGCCAGAGAAATTTGATTGTTGTTCTGGATTTCCTGTAAATATTGTTTGCGGAAGTAAGCCTTGTAATGGTTGGTCAGCTCCCGATAAATCTGCTGAATTTCCATATTGAGCTTTTGTAAAATAAACTGGAAAAAACTGGATTTAAACAGCAGGTTATGGGTTGCATCCATTCGCATGAGTCCGCTAACCTGGTAGCGCACGTTGAGTGCACAGCTGCGGAAAATTTCAATATTAATGGATTTCTGATTCATAACCGATCCCAATGGTCGTGAAGGGTCGGCCTTCAACTGGTGATAGATCTCCTTTAACTCGCGATTACAGAACGAGTAAAAAACCCCGCGGATATCGTCCACCAGATTTTGTGTAACCAGGTCCAGAAAATAGGCCTGGTCAAAATATTTCACCAGATAGCGAATTTCATCCTGGAGCCGCTGGTAAATCCCATATTCCTTTAGCAGGTTCACGGCGTCGGAAAAATGGGCTTCCAACTGGCCCACGGAGTTCATACGAGATTCGGGTGTCGAATTCCTATTTCGCCCAACGCAGTGTGCAGGGGTTTTCATGGATGTTTTGTACTTTTCCTTTTGTTTTTCTTTTAGAGTCGAAATCCCGGCGGAAAAAATTAGCTCAGTTTTTGAAATTCTCTCTCTGCCAGTTAGTGCACAAAATTGGTTCCCTGATCGATGTTAAAGTTGGACCTTAACAGCAAACCCACCTGTGCCGCTTATCACGTGGTTTAGGGAAAATTTTACGTTTCTTTGTGGCCTGTTCAGTACACCGGCATGGAGGGATCTACGTCCCTGGCCCAGGCATGAAGGCCTCCGGCCAGGTGCTTGACCTGCTTGAAACCGGCTTTTTTCAGCAGTTGAAGTCCCTGGGCGCTGCGCACCCCGGTTCGGCAATACAGTACAATGGCTTGATTTGGGTTCAGTTCATTCAAACGCTGGGGAAGCTGGCCCAGCGGAATGAGCCGTGCAGGCAAATGAGCAATTCGAAATTCGTGAGGCTCACGGACATCGATCAATAATGGAGGGTTCTCACTGTCGAGCAGTTTCTGAAGTTCCAGCGGGCTGATCAAGTCTGTTTGGTTTTCCTTCTGCCCATCGGGTGTTAACCCGCAAAAGGCCGGGTAGTCAATCAACTGAGTAATTCGGCGCTGTTTTCCACACAACGGGCAGGAGGGATCTCTGGGCAGCGCCATTTCCAGGAAGCGATGTTCCAGCGCATCGAAGAGCAGTAGGCGTCCCAGAAGCGTGCGGCCGATGCCCAGAATCCATTTCAGCGCTTCCAGGGCTTGCAAGGAGCCAATGATACCCGGTAGCACACCCAGCACCCCGCCCTCGGCACAATCCGGTACCAGCCCGGGAGGTGGAGGCGTTGGATGGAGGCATCGGTAGCAGGGGCCGCTGCGGGCATCGAAAACACTGACCTGACCTTCGAATCGGAAAATGCTGCCATACACAAACGGCTTGCCCAACAAACCGCAGGCATCGTTAATCAGGTAGCGGGTAGGGAAGTTGTCCGTTCCATCCAGAACAATGTCATAGGCGGGCAGAATGTCAAGAGCATTTTCTGAAGTAAGCTGGACGGGGTGCAATTCCAGTTGCACATGGGGATTGATCTGGGCCAGGCGATCGGCTGCAGATTGCACTTTGGGCCTGCCTTGATCTGACTGGCCATGCAGAATCTGCCGCTGTAGGTTGGTTAGCTCCACATCATCGGAGTCCACCAGGCCCAGTGTACCTACACCTGCTGCCGCCAAATAAAGCGCGGCCGGGCTGCCCAGTCCTCCGGCTCCCACAATCAACACGCGGGCCTGCTTTAGCTTGAGCTGGCCTTCCAGACCCACCTGGGGGATCAGCAAATGGCGGCTGTAGCGCTGCATCTCCTCCGAGGAAAGCTTGCCTTCCCCACCAGCGGGCCGGGCGGTGAGACTTCCAGTATGGGAAATCACAATCGTATCTCCCGTTTCCAAAGGCATGTGTGCCGCGGCGGGCAATTGCCGGCCTCCCCGTCGTACCAAGATGCCCACCTCCGGTTGCCCGCTGTGTTCTTTGCCGGAGAACCAGCCTGCGAGCGTAGGGTGGCGGCGACAGAGTTGCTGAACTGCCTCGCCCACGGTGTTTGCGTTAACGGTTAGTTTTTCAGGTACCCCCGCCAGAGCGGCCAGTTCTAAGGGAAAATAAATTTCTACTGCCATAGCTGGAAACCCTCAGGATGATTTGCCCTAACTGCGTTGGATTATGTCTCCCGGGCTATCGTCAGTTGTATAGTCCTCCCATTTGTGGGCTCCAAACCAAGAGCGCCATGGTTTACCTTCAAAAACAAAGTTCAAGGCTGAATTTAGGTAGGAATGAAAAACAAAGCGAGTAACTTTCTACCCGGGGGTTTTCTAAAACCGATGCCGCTCACCTTTCAGCGCGTGGTGGAAGGGCTGAGATAGAAAATCTATGCACACTTTTGGAGCAAGGTTGATTTTTCCCCCTCCGATTGCCAAGTTAAACATCCAAAATGGCCATAATTGTACAAAAGAAAGGAGCCCCTTGATGGCAAAAGCTCGATTCATTCCCTTGAGCGGTTACACGCGATACTCTGAGGAAGACATGTTAGAGCGGGCGCGATCGTTTTATTCCCGGCTGGCCGCCCGGAGAACAGTTCGCGATTTTTCTGATGAGCCGGTTCCCCGAGAAGTGATTGAGTACTGTTTACGTGCGGCCGGTACGGCACCCAGCGGTGCGAATCGCCAGCCCTGGTACTTTGTGGTGGTCAGCAATCCGGAGCTGAAAAAGAAAATTCGCCAGGAAGCAGAGAAGGAGGAGCGACTCTTCTACCAGCAACGGGCTCCGAAAGAGTGGCTGGAAGCATTGAGTGTGCTGGGTACCACTCCCGAAAAACCTTTTTTGGAGAAAGCACCTTATTTGATTGCCATTTTTGCCCGAAAATACGAAAAGGGTCCCGAGGGGAGTAAGCATAAAAACTACTACGTAATGGAATCGGTTGGGATTGCAACAGGCATGCTAATCACGGCGTTACATTGGTGTGGCCTGGCAACCCTGACCCATACGCCAAGTCCAATGAACTTTCTAAATCGTTTGCTCGGGCGGCCTGAAAACGAAAAACCGTTTTTGTTGCTGGTCACCGGTTACCCGGCTCCCAATACCCGGGTACCTGATATCCGGAAAAAAGGCCTGGAGAATATTGCTGAGTTTCGTTAGTGGGCAACAGCACCATGGTGACTTTAGTTAAAGCAGAAATTCTTCAGGGCGGGCGGGTCCGCGCCCTGGCCGATTCCAGTAGCCCGGTGCGGGCCTTTTATGGCGAAGTGGAATTCGATCCCGCCGGTGAAATCTGGTTCGAAAATAAGCCGGTTACCCGGATTAAGCCACAGGTGCGGGCCACCCTGCTGGATTACCTGGACCAGCAGGAGACGACACTGCAACGGGCAAGAAAACAATTGATGCTGGGCCATTTTCCCGGAGCGGCGAAAATGAATCCCGCACGCAAAGAAGCTTACCAGAATGAACGGATTAGAAATATTCAATTCATGTTGATGGGCTTACGCAAAGCAAGGAAGAGGTTGTTGACCATGCCCTCCCTACAGCCATAAGGTTCCCTCATTTTCAAAGAATGATGCTCTTGCTTCTGGCGCCGATTGTTTTAGTTTCCTGACCGTTGAGCGATTATAAGTAAATGAATGGTAAAAATGA
>RFHE01000253.1 GCA_003696445.1 Calditrichota bacterium
AGACACGCTGCAGTTCCTCATCGCTGCGCTTGCTTTCCGCCGGTGTGGGGAAAATCCACTGGACGTCGGGATGGGTGAAGCGGGCGATTTTCTGGCAGGATGCGCATTGGCCGCACACACCCGGCTCCGGGCCGGTACAGTTGATTAGCTGGGCCACGGCCAGGGCAAAGCGATCCTTACCACAGCCCTCCGGGCCGGCAAAAAGCAGCGCATGGGGCAACCGATCCTGGACCACCATCCGTAACAACCGCGCCTGCAGCGCGGGATGCCCTGCCTCGGCAAGAAACCCCTCCCCCGCTGCATCCTGTCGTGTGCTTGGATCCATCATGGTGTAAATATGCACACCGCCCGGAGCGTTTGCCAGCAGGAAAAGTTACTGGCTGGGGTTGCTTTTCAGCGGACTATTGTTTGGGTTCTGCGGAAATGACCAGCTTGCGCACCCCGTTCTGGCGCGCCAGGTCCATGATTTCCACCACCAGCCCGTGGTGCACCTTCTGGTCGGCACTGATGATCAGGCTGCGGTCCGGACTCTCCTCCATGGCTTTGCGGAGCAGCTCGGGCAATTGTTCCCGGCTGATCGGTTTGTCCCGAAAATACAGCTTCTCGTCCTTGCTGATCACCAGTACCGCCTTTTCCACTTTCTGCAAATCCGGTTTTTGCGCCTTGGGCAGATCCAGTTTAATCCCCGGCTGTTCCAGGAAGGTGGAACTGACGGCAAAGAAAATGATCAGGATGAATAGCACGTCGATGAGCGGGGTGATGTTCAAGAGTACCCGCTTTTTTTTCTCGCTGACCAGTTTCATGAGGAGCGAAAATTAATTTGAACCTCTTCGGAGGTTTCCCGTTTCATGCGAATGATTCGGTTGAGCAAATCCACAGTGTATTTTTCGATGTCCAGAATCAGGTTTTCGCTGCGCGACGCGAGATAATTATACAGAATCAGCACCGGAATGCCGATGAACAGGCCGGTGGCGGTGGTAATCAGGGCTTCGGAGATGCCCCCGGAGAGGGCCTTGGCCTGTCCCACACCCAGGGTTTGAATCACTTCGAACACCTTGATCATACCCAGCACGGTACCCAGCAACCCCATCAGCGGGGCCACTGCGGCCACCGTTTCCAGCAGCACCAGGCCCCGATTCAGCGTTCGCACCTCCTGGCGGCCCTGGTCTTCGATGAGGGTGCGCAATTCGTCGCTGGGCAAATCCCGGTTTTGGATGCAGGCCAGCACAATTCGGGCAAATGGCCCCTCGAACTTGCGACACACCGACTCGACCAGGGGAAAATCCTCGTCCTTGTGAATCTGATCCAAAACGCCAACAATTTCCGGGATCAGGATGCGCTTGCGGCGCACCGTCCACAGCCGTTCCAATACAATGGCCACTGCCAGAATGGAGCAAATGGCCAGGGGATACATCATGATCCCCCCTTTTTGAAAAAGCTCGATCATTGCCTATCCTTTAACTATGTGTTAGCGGTTTCCTGCCGTTTGTCTTTCCCTCAAGTTGGGGTAAACCATCAGCAGCCGAACTTCCAGGAAGGGATCGGGGAAATCCGGCGGCAGTTCCTTAAAAGGAAAACTGCTTTGAATGGCATTCACACTGCTTTCCCTCAGGGTGTGGTGCCCTTCGTGTTTGAGTACCTTAAAGCCGACCAGCTCTCCCTTGCGATTGATTTTCATCCAGACGATGGTGTAACCGGAGATGAGGCCCAGGTCGTAGGCCCTGGGCACATACCACATGCGGTGCAGTTTTTCCTCGAAGGCCATCCAGTAAGGTGCCCACTTCCAGGCGTAGGTGCTGAGGGCGAAATCGCCGACCAGTTCGGCGCGAAAGTCGTCCAGATTCTGCAGCGACTGTTGCGGCTCCCGATGCACCTTTTCCCGGCTGTTGACCTTCTCTTCACTGCGCGCCAGTGCCTTCTTGCTGAAGACCCGTTTTTGCTTATAGGCAAAAACAGGTACATTTCCGGCCAGATCCTGGACCTCCTGAGGCCGCTGTTTTTCCGGTTCCGGGCTGGCCGACTGAGGAAGCCGGCTGTGGGGCACCGGAGCAATGGGGGTTTCCGGGATCACCGGGGCCGCAGAGCGCGAACTCCGGGTGGAGAGCAAATCGGTTTCGGTCTGGGTTTCCTGTTCGTTGGCCTGCTTGTTTTCCACCACCCGATAAAATTTTTCCGGCAGAGGATTGGGAGCCGGAACCTGTTCGGCCGGGGCCGGATTTTCGAATTCAAGGGTAATCGGCTGGGCCACATCGGCCTGCAACTGGTTCCCTGAGGCAGGCAAAAATTGATAAAGGAATAATAGCGCGGCATGAAGCAGCAGGGAAATGAGCACGGCCAATAAGGTCCGGCGGTTTTCCGAACCGGCTTTCTTAGCTCTCACAATGTCTTTTTCAGCCGCAGGCATGGTTTTTTTTTCTCCTGTACCCCAAAAGCTGAACCACTCATGTCGTCTTTTCAAATTTTGAA
The DNA here is from genome assembly GCA_003696445.1 of Calditrichota bacterium. GTDB lineage: Bacteria > Calditrichota > Calditrichia > RBG-13-44-9 > J042 > J042. The sequence continues at coordinate 2,467 of RFHE01000253.1, forward strand.
AATTTTATCTGTGGCACTATAGCCGAGCTTACAAGAGGCAATAATTTCCTTTTCGGCACCGGAACCTTACCCTCTGTCAACCGAACGAGTGGAGGCACCACGGTTCTCCGATTTAAAACAAACGCTTCAACCATCGGAATGGTTCGGCTTGTTTTCATCGAGAAAGGCCAGGGCCTGGTCCACAGACGTAAACGTCGCGAACACATGGCCGAGCTGGGCGATTTGAATCATGGTTCCAATGGCCTGGGCCACCCCGACCAGAAGCAGGTCGCCGCCGCGAGCATTGGCCTGGCGCTTTCCGAACAGCAGAGCGCCCAGCCCGGAGCTGTCCATCTCTTTTACCTCGCTTAAATCCAGAACAATGGCCGGGGGGTCTTCCCGAGATTGGAGGTAAAGCACTTCTTTTAACCGGGCCGCCACCTGGTGATCCACCCGCTCGGCCTTTAGTCGAACGATCCGGGCCTGTTGCCGAACCTCAAGGGCATAATTTAGATTCATGACCAGGTCCTTAGCTTGTACGAAATTTAATTTCCTCTAAAGTTACCAAGCTCGGGCGCAATGTCAAAGTCCGGCGCGCCGTGCGGCGTGAAATCCTAATTCCGATTATCGTCCCTATTCTTTAAATTGGGTTCTGAAAGCAAAATGTCGCCGCACTCGGGGTTGCCACCGGCTGGGGCAATCCGGTGCCGGGGGCAGGGACATGAAAATCGGCAGGGGGTACGCCATATGGGCGAAGTAAAACCGGCCTCGGGTGAGGAAAGACTGGAACGGGTGGTGGTGCCGGAAATGGAGGCCATTTTGGGCCGGCGATTCCCGGTGCTGGACCAGGGCTTCATCCGAGTGGTGGATTACATGGGCAGCGATGCGTCCATTGTACAGGCCGCCCGGGTCTCCTACGGCAAGGGCACCAAACAGGTACACCAGGACCGTGGGCTGATTCGCTACCTGATGCGGCACCGCCACACCACGCCTTTTGAAATGTGCGAGATCAAGCTGCATGTGCGGGTGCCCATGGACTGCTGGCGGCAGTGGATTCGCCATCGTACGGCCAACATCAATGAGTACTCGACCCGTTATTCCATTGCCATCGATGCGGCCCAGGCCACCGCGCCGGATCAATGGCGGCTCCAGGCCCGGAGCAACCGGCAGGGCAGCGCCGGTTTACTGGATGCGGATACCGGTGCCCGGCTCAGTCAACGGGAGGCGCAACTGCAGCGACTGGCCCGAGAGGTCTATGAGGAACGCCTGGAAGCCGGGGTGGCCCGGGAACAAGCCCGCAAGGATCTGCCTCTCTCCACCTACACGGAGGCTTACTGGAAAATTGATCTGCACAACTTGCTCCACTTCCTGGAGCTGCGCATGCACCCCACCGCGCAATGGGAGATTCGCCAGTACGCCGAGGTCATCTGCCACCAGATTTTAAAGCGCTGGTGTCCCCTGGCCTACGAGGCGTTTCTCGACTACCGGCTCAATGCCCTGTGGTTGAGCCGGATCGACCAGGCGGTGATCCGGGAGATTGCCCGGGGCGATAGGGAAAGCGCCACCCGGGTTGCCCGGGAAGCGGGCCTGTTGCCGGAAGACTTTCAGCCAGGGGTAACCGTGTTGAAGCGGAATCGGGAGCGAATGGAACTGGAGGAAAAGCTGCGCCAGCTTGGCTTGCCGGTTCCCTGGGAGCCCGGAGCCTGAGCGGGGTTATTTAACCCGCGTTTTGAGGATGTGACCCTCGGCGTCCAGGTCGATTTTGAACTTCATTTTGCCCACCTTCACTTTGGCTTTGTACCCTACCACCCGGCCCTCCCGGACCACCCGGGCCACTTCCCTCAGCTTGTTTTTGGGGAATTTGCGATTGATGTTTTCGCTGAGCTGGGCCGGGGCCGCTTCCAGAGGAATTTCTTCCTCCAGTTCCACCAGATGGCCGTCCGGCGTGTAGCGCAGTTCCACCTCGTGGCCCTCATGGTTACATTCAATTTTGTAGGTGGGCTTGCCCTTTTCCGGGTCCAGCTTCATGTCGAGGATGCGGGCTGCGGGGTACTGCTGGCGGAAGGCCTGCATGACCGGCCGGGGCAGGGAATCCAGCGGCGTACTGCGCGCTTTCATGCGCATGGGTAGGCCGCCTTCCTGGGAGCAGGCGAGCCAAAGCCACAGCCCGGCGGCCAGCCACAACCAGCTCTTTTTTCTGAAATGAGGGGGCATCTGTTTTTCCGGATTTTAGGTGAACAAATCAAATTAAGGGAGGCCGACTCAGGTTTTGTGACCAATGCCACGCTCTTCAGGCGGAGATTTCCGCGGCCACCGGTGCCTCGATCACGCCGCCGCCCAGGCAGCGCTCGCCCTGGTAGAACACGGCAAACTGTCCGGGGGCAATGCCCGGATCTTCCTCGGCCATGGTGACCTCCAGCCGCTGGTTGTCCAGCCGGCGGATCCGGCAGGGGGTAATCCGGGGGCCATGGCGAATTTTGACCAGCAGTTGCTCGCTCTGAGGCGGGCGGGCAATCCAGTTGGGTGCGGCCACCACAAAGCGATTGCAGGAGCGCTCGGGTAGATGCCGGCGATGGGAGACAAAAATAACATTGTGGTCCACATCCTTCTTCACCACGTACCAGGGGCCCCCGCTGAGTCCCAGTCCCTGGCGCTGCCCGATGGTGTAAAACCAGTAGCCGCGGTGCTCGCCCAGCCGCCGCCCGCTCTCCAGCTCGACAATGGGGCCGGTTCGCTCGCCCAGATGGAAGCGTACAAACTCCGGATAACGGATCTGACCCAGAAAGCAGATGCCCTGGCTGTCCTTGCGCGTGCTGGTAGGCAGACCGTACCCGGCCGCCAGCTCCCGCACCTGGGCCTTGCTCAGGTGGCCGATGGGAAACAAGGCCCGGGCCAGCTGCGCCTGGCTCAGATGGCACAGAAAATAGGTCTGGTCCTTTACCGGATCCGGGGATCGCAGCAGCCAATAGAGCCGCCCGTCGAACCCTTTACGGGCGTAATGACCGGAGGCCACCCCGGCAAACTCGGAGCCGATTTTCTGGTAAAAGGTGCCGAATTTAATCCGGGCGTTGCACCAGATGTCCGGGCTGGGGGTCCGCCCTGCGCGCAGTTCGGCCAGGGCATGATGGACCACCTTTTCCAGGTACTCGCTCTGTAGCGAGAGCACCTCCAGGGGCACCTCCAGCTGCCGGCAAACCGCCCGGCAGTAGCGCAGATCCTCCTCCCAGGGGCACTCGCCCAGATGGGCCAGCTCGTCCTCCAGCCAGATCTTCAGGTAAAAAGCGGTCAACCGCCGGTAGCCCAGCGCCCGGAGCCGGGCCAGGGCCACCGAACTGTCCACCCCTCCCGAAAGGAGCACGGCGATGGGCAGATCCCTGCGCTCCGGGAGCAGGTTCGGGTAGGGGTCGTTGTTTTTCCTCTCTGTAAGCTTCATCTGAGTGTTGATTCCGTGTTTCCAGGGGCTGTAGGGCAGCCCGGTGACAGTGATTCATTGCCAGCGCACGGTCAGAACGACCCTCCAGTGCGCTAAAAACAATGCAATTTAATACGCCGAAGCGGTCGATTCCAGTTCCCCTAAGAAACATGGCCTCCGGCTGCTGCCATTGGAAATGCGTTTTGCTTTTCCAGTGCCCAACTATTACATTTTTTGGGCTAACGGTAAGGAGAGCCATGAAGCTGGTGGAATTGCTGGACGATTCGACGGTTGAGCTGGATTTAAAAGGCCGCAGCAAGTACGAAGTGATAGCCGAATTGCTGGATCTGCTGGTGGCGGCGGGCAAGGTGAAGGACCGGGATCGGGCTTTGCAGGATTTGATTGAGCGGGAGGGATACCTTTCCACGGGGCTGGAGCGCGGGTTGGCCGTACCCCATGCCAAGACTCCGGCTGTGGAGGAACTGGTGCTGGCTTTTGGTTTGAGCCGGGAGGGTGTGGATTTTGAATCCAACGATGGCAAGCCGGCCCATTTTATTTTTCTGCTCCTCTCTCCGGTCAACACCAGTGGGCCGCACATCAAGGCGCTGGCCCAGATTACCCGCAATTTCAGCGATCCCAAAATAGGAAGCCGCCTGCTGGAAGCCCGCAGCAAGCAGGAAGTCCTGGACATTTTGAGCACATTTCAGTGAACCATGACACGCCCTCAGGCCCTGCCTTCGCAATTGCAACCGCTGGCTCAAGCGGTGGATCAAGTTTTGCTTCAGGAGGTGCTGGCCGAAACCCCCCCTTCCCTTCGCGAACCCATCGATTATTTTCTGCGCGCCCCCGGAAAAAAGATTCGTCCCCTGCTCACCCTGCTCAGTGCGCAACTGGTGGGCGGGCAGTGGCGGCAGGCCTTGCCGGCCGCGGTGGCAGTGGAATTGTTCCATGATTTTACCCTCATTCACGACGACATTATGGATCGGGATCGGTTACGGCGCGGCCAGCCGACCGTTCATGTAAAATGGGATGACGGCACGGCCATTTTGAGCGGCGATGCGCTGATTGGGTTGGCCTGGCGCCAGTTGCTCAAATCCCCTTCCCGCAGTCTGGCCGTGGTGACCGACATGTTCAGCGAGGCCCTGCTGAGGGTCTGCGAAGGTCAGGCCCTGGACAAGGAGTTTGAACATCGCCGGCAGATTGCCCCGGAGGAATACCTGGAAATGATCGACAAGAAAACCGCCTGGCTGATGCGCGCCGCCTGCGGCATGGGGGCGGTAATCGGCGGGGCACCGGCCGGTCAGGTGGAACGTCTCTGCCGGTTTGGCGAGCTGATCGGTCTGGGTTTCCAGATCCAGGACGACCTGCTCGATGTGGTGGCCGATGTGGAAACGCTGGGCAAGGAGGTGGGCAGCGATTTCCGCATGGCCAAAAAGACCTACGTGGTGATCAAGCTCCAGCACCGCCTCGGGGCTGCCGAAGCCCTTGCCGGAGAGATGGATTTTGCCCGCTTCCGGCAATTGCTCTCCGAGCGTGGTTTGGTGGAAGAAATCGAGCAGGAAGTGGCCGGCTATTTTTCCCGCGCATTGGCTTTGGTTGACGACATCGGCCAGCCAGACCAGCGACAACCCCTCCTGGACTTGCTTCGCTTCCTGCGCGACCGGACCTACTGATTTGTTGCCCTGCCGGCATAGTTAGCCAGCCGAACGCACAGCTGGACCAGGCTTGCCTGAAGGTCTGGTGGTAAGCGATCGAAGGCTTCCAGCAGCCGGGCCCGGCGGCCGTAAACAGCAACGGTTTCCCCGACCCGATGGGCGGGATCAGAGCCCTCTCCGCTCAGTAACCAGTCCACGGTGGTACCTCCCAACCGGGCCAGTTGGAGCAGGACCTCCGGAGGTGGAATTCTGCCTTTTAAATAGTGGGACACCGCCGGTTGACTCAAGCCCAGAAGGTCGGCCAGGGCCTGCTGGGTCAGGCCCTGGCGATCCATCAGCCGGCGGATCCGTTGCGAAATGGCCTCTCCGTCCAGAAACCCGCCTCCGACCCGGCGGCCGTACCTTCCTTCACGTATCGGCATTAACCCTCCACCATACTGTTTGTTTAATCCCTTGGCAACAAAAATAGCCTTGATTGGCATATAAGTCAACGTTATATTACAAAAAGCAATAAGTGCAAGCGGAGGTAGGGTGGTACCCGAACACTGGTTACACTGGTCGTGGCTCATTCCGGGCTACCTTCAGGAGCCGCTTTACGACCTCCAGGGGGAGGCGATTACCATTATAGAGCGGGGCGAGCTCAATCTGAATGACGGGCCGGACATTTTGAATGCCCGGATTCGGGTCGGTGCCTACATCTACCTGGGCGATGTGGAGTTTCATTTGAGGCCGGAGGACTGGTTTCGCCACGGCCACCAAGAGGATCAGCGTTACCGGCAGGTTGTTTTGCACGGGGTGTGGCGCCTGAGCGGTCCGTTGCCGGCTCGCCTGGCGGAGCGGTTCCGGCATGTCTGTCTGGCCGGTCAGCTGGCGTTGCCGCGGGAGGCCTGGCAGCAAGCCATGGAAATGCTGGAGGGGCACCTGGAGGCGCCGGCCGGAGAGGGTGCCAGGGCGGTGCCCGGTGCGGAGGATCTGGCCCAGCTTTCGCTGGTGCGGCTGCAACGAAAAACGGCCCGATTTGCCCGCTGGGCCGAGGCAATGCCGCTGGGGGAGGTCTTTTGGCGCGGGGTGGCCGAAGCGCTGGGTTACACGCGCAACGCGCGGCCCATGGCCGCCCTGATGGCCGCAGGCTCGCTGGCTCAGTTGGCCGGGCTCTTGCCCCGGGGCTGGCCGCGGCCCCTGGCCCTGTGGGTCCATCTGCTCATTCGCGCCGGCCTCTGGACCGCGCTGGCCCGCCACCGCTTTCGCGAAGGGGCGCCGGCCCTGCGCCTGGCCGCCTGGTACCTGGGGCAGGGGGTGGTGCCGGCGCTTCAGCTGACCGACTGGCACTTTGCCCGCTTGAGACCAGGGAATCATCCGCTGGTGCGTCTGGCCGCGCTGGCCCAGCTGCTGGCCAGCAGGCCGCGCTTCAACCTGTTTGCCGAATTTCTGGCCCGGGCCGTCCAGCGCCCCCGACCGGCCCAGCTGCTGCAAGCCTGGCAGCAACTGCTCCTCCAGCCGATCAGCCCTTCGCTGCACCAGGCCCTGCAGACTCTGCTGGGCTGGCCGCACCTTCCCACCCGGCCGCTGGGCCGGCAACGGGCCAGGCAAATTCTGCTCAATGTCGTGCTGCCCCTGCTGCTGCTGTGGGCCCGGCGTACCGGCAATCCAGGCTTTGCCCTCTATCTGGAAGGCCTTTACGAAACATTTCCCGGGTGCGAAGATCCTGCCCTGTTCCAACACCGGCGGTGGCCGGCCCTGCCCAGGGATCTGCAGTCCCGCCTCAGGCAGTCTGCATTTCTCCAACAGGGCTTCCTGGAATGGCTCCACCTTCAGCGTCCCGGCTTTTCACCGGCCTTATGCCTCCACCCCAAGGGCGGTTCCAGCGTCTCAAATTAAAATTTGAATATTGTCCACCGGAGGCTTAAACTGTTTTTAAAACGGAGGTTTGCGGTGAGTGACCTGATGCAGCCAGCGGTGCTCAACATCTTGAAGGTGGTGGTAGCCGCCCTCTGCGGGGGGTTGATCGGACTGGAACGGGAACGCGACCAGAAGCCGGCTGGGGTGCGCACCCAAATGCTGGTGGCCATCGGTGCCTGTCTGTTTATGATCGTCTCCACCGCCATCGGCAACAATTATCTGGTGGATCCCTCCCGCATTGCCGCCCAGGTGGTCACCGGCATCGGCTTTCTGGGCGCCGGGGCCATCATTCGGGAGCGCGGCTCGGTGATGGGCATGACCACCGCCGCCTCCATCTGGGTGGTGGCCGCCATCGGGCTGACCATCGGCGCCGGCCTGTTTATTGAAGGCGTCTTTATTACTCTGTTGACCTACATCATCCTGGGCTGGCTAAATCGCTGGCTCAAGCCATAAGCGGTGTTTACAACCAATACAATAATGGTAAACCTCAGGAGGCCCAATCATGTATTCTGTGTGGTACGAATCGCCTTTGTTCATCAACACGCTGTATGCCATTGGCGGGGTTATTCTGGGCATTTTGTCCGCCATCATTACCTACCGATTGATCAATCGGGTGACCCATTTCGACATCCCCAATGAGCTGGAGAAGGGAAACCTGGCCGTGGGGGTAGTGGTGTGCGGCATCTTCATCATGATCGGCCTGATCGTGGGGCTGATTATCGGGATGAGCTTAAACTGAGCGCCCGTTTCATGGACCGCACCCACCCACACTGGCTGCTGGCGGCTGCCCTGCTCTGGGTCTTTGTGCTCAGCTGTGCGAAAAGCGCCACCCAGTCCTCCCAAAGCGTGCCCAGCGACTCGCTGGTCCGGCGCGTGGAGCGGATCATCGAGGAAAAAAAGCGCCTGGAAGAGTTTCGCCAGCGCTATCTGCCGCGGGACTTCTGGGAAAAAATCGAAGCCTATTATCCGGTTATTCGCAAGTACTCCAAGCGTTACGGCATCGACTGGCGCCTGATTGTGGCTCAGATCTTGAAAGAATCGCGTTTCAAGGAACACGCTCGCAGCCATAAGGGAGCCGTCGGCCTGATGCAAATCATGCCCTACACCGCCCGGGACATTACCCGGGAGCTGGATTACGAATACATTACCCGGGATCCCCGGGAGAACATTACCGCCGGCATTTATTATTTGTACAAGCAGTTGCAGTACTTTCCGGAAGCCGATCCCCCGAACCGGATTCGTCTGGCTCTGGCCGCTTACAACGCCGGGGTGGGGCGCGTGCTGGACGCTCAGGACATCGCCCGTTTTTTGGGCAAGGACCCCAACACCTGGAAGGCGGTGCGCGAGTGCCTGCCCCTGTTGACCAGCGACCACTGGCAGCTCCACCTGGAAGTATGGGAACAGGGCATCCCCAACTACGGCTATTTTTACGGTTACAAAGAAACCATCGATTATGTGGACGACATTTACCAGACCTACCAAATCTTAAAGAAGATGCTAGCCCCCTGAACCGCCGCTTGTTCACATGGTTCTACCGGCGAAGCTGTAAATTTTTGTGTTGAAATTTGGGAGATAAAAAATTAGGGTATCTCCTAGAGGTTAACCAAAACAGAAAGGAGATACCCTATGCCATCT
>RFHE01000254.1 GCA_003696445.1 Calditrichota bacterium
AACGTGAACCTGTACTGAAAACATTCACACCATTCAATGGACAAGAGGGTTAAACGATGAAACCTCGCCACCCAATGATGTGGATCTGGCCCCTGCTGCTGGCGCTGGTAGTGGGCCTGTGGCTTCCGCTGCCGGCCAGTGACAATATCGCCGTGGTCATTCGCGCCCGCGGGCGGGTCAAGCTGTCTCACAAAAATTTAAAGCGGACCATTGCGGTCAAAAAATCGCAGCCGCTGGTCAGTGGAGACCGCCTGCAAACCGGACCGGCCTCCTTCTGTGCGTTTCGCTTCCTGGACGACCGGAGCCTGGTGCGCCTGCGCGAGAACTCCAGCTGCGTCATCGAAGGCAAAAAGTCGAAAACCAAGGTGGACAAAAACATTTTTGTACAGGTGGGGGCCTTCTTTGCCAGCCTGTTCAAGCAACGGGGGGAATTTAAAGTGACCACGCCCACTTCCGTGGCATCGGTAAAAGGAACCAAATTCTGGGTGATTCAGTCCCCGGACGGGCCCACCATGTACGTGTGTACCGAAGGCGTTGTGGAAGTGGTGAACGATGCCGGGAAGGTGCTGGTGAGGGCGGGCCAGACGGCCACGGTGAAATCCCGAACCAGCCAGCCGGTCGTCCGGCTCACCCGCGAGGGCGACATCCCCGGCTCGGAGGCCGGCGGCCAGATGGGCCAGAGCCTGGAGATTGAATTCCAGAACCCTCAGGGACAGAGCAAAACCATGAAAATTGAACTCCAGAAAGGACAATAACGTGGAACGGACAACCAACACGCTTTTTACGGCGATTTTGCTGGTTGTTATGGGCGTTGTTTTAATGGGGTCCATCAACGCCCGGGCCGGGCACCGCGCCGACATTCAAATCGTCCAGCCCCGCTTCGAGGCCCAGAAATCGCGGCTTTCCTTCTCCATCTCGGTGAACAATTTTTCCCTCACCCCCATCGAGGAGGTCCGCGTGTACTACCGGCCGCTGGGCGAAACCCGCTTCCAGTGGCAACCCATGGTCCCGGATGGACTCAACTATCTGGCGGCGGTGAACACCGGCAGCCTCTCCAGTACGACTCTCGAATACTATTACTGGCTGCGATTTGCCGATGGAGATGAAGAGACCTATCCGCAGATGGTCAGCGAAAGCAATCTGCTGCGGGTCGACGTTCAGGTGGAAAGCGAGGTGGAGGACAGCGATGTGCTCATCCTCAGCCCGGAGCCCGACGAGGAGCTGTTTACCGACGAATTGCTGATCACCGTCTCCTTTCCCCGGTACGCCGGGCAGGTGGACCCGCATCGTTCCCGGCTCTATCTGGACAAGTGGGATGTGTCCAGCTACGCCGCCTTTTACGACGATTTTTTAACGTTTGCCCCCAAACGGGTGCCGCCTGGCCGACACAAAATCGAGCTGCAATTGTACACCCGCTCCGGGCGCCTGCTGACCAAGAAGATCTGGTACTTTTCGGCCTATCAGCGCCGGCGCGAGGAGGTAGCCACCGGAGCAGCCCTGCAGGTAAACGGGCAATTGTTTGGCGAGACCCGGCAGGAAGTCTTGCTGGATTCCCTGGACCGCAACTACAGCCAGGCCGGGTTAAATCTTACCGCCAGCTCTCAGGCGGTGTCATTCGGCGGCCGGGCCTACGTTTCCAACCAGGAATCCTCCAGCCGGCAGCCCATCAATCGATATTCGGCATTCGTCCAGTTCAATCTGGGCAATGGCCGGTATTTTAGAATCACTGGCGGGGATGCGTTTCCCCAGTACAACCCGTTCATTGTCCAGAACGTGCTGGTGCGGGGGATTCATGCGGACCTGTTTCTCAAATTCTTCAATGTTCAGTTCAGTTACGGGCGTAACCGCCGGGGCATAGACGGCCGGCCGATTATCGACCCGGTCACCGGCGCCGTCCTGGATACCACCCGGGGGATCTTCGAGCGCAATCTGTGGGCGGCCCGGGCCAGCTTCGGTGCCCGGAAAAAGTTTCAGCTCGGTTTTACCGCCAGCCGGGCCAAGGACGAGATCAACTCCATTCAAAACGGGGGGACGCCGCAGGAGAGCTTCGCCTTCGGCTCGGATCTGTTCCTGGCTTTCGACCGCCAGCGCGTGGTGCTGGAAGGCTCGGTCAATCTCAACCTGTTTAACTCCAACATTCGGGGTGGTACCATTCCCTTCGACAGCCTGAAAAGCCTGAACCCCGATCTGGGAGACGCCGAAAAAACCTATTACGATCTGGCCAAAAAATTCATCACCGTCAACGAATTCCTGATTCTCTTCCCCCAGGTGGCCTGGGAGGCTAAAGCCCGCTTCCGTTACCTGGGACAGAATCTGGTGGCCGGCTACACCTACGTGGACGACGACTACAACAGCCTGGCTCAGCCTTACCTGCTGCGGGACACCAAAGGCTTTCACATCACCGATCAAATCCGCCTGCTGCAGAACCAACTGTTCATGACCCTGGGCGTGCGCTTCTTCGAGAACAACGTCTCCAACAGCAAGGCTACCAGCACCCAGAGCACCAATTTGCTTTTCAACATCTCCTATTTTCCGGCCAGCAATGCGCCCTCGCTTTCCTTTGGCATCAGCAATAACCAGCGGGATAACAACCTGCCCGGTAGCGACCCATTCGCCGAAGACAATCAGACCCGCAGCATCAATCTGTCCTCCAGTTACAATGTGATGACCGGCAGCACACGGCACCAGATTACCGCCTCCTACGTGAATTACGACCGCAACGACATCGACTCCACGGCGGTGAACACGTCCAACACGTTTTCCATTTACCTGCGCTCTTTTTACAACAGCCCGCTTCAAACCAACCTGGAGTTCAGTTTGCAGGAGAGCGAAACCGCGCCTGGCAGCCCCTTCGCCAGCGACCTGTCCTTTAACGCCTTTGGCGCCGGCTTAAGCTACACCTTCTCCCAGCTGGCTTCGCCGGACGATCGGCTCACCATTGCCCTGAACGGACGCTACGGGAAAACCAACACCACCCGTTCGGTTTTCGATCCGCTGAACGCGCAGTTTTCCTCTGCGGATTTTGATTTCAATCGGCTGTATCTGGGGGGGCGATTGATTTACAACGCCGCCCGGCTGGGTCGCATTTCGTTGAACGCAGACTTCATCAACTATTCCGGCAACCAGTCTTTTAAAAACTATGTGCTCTCGGCGCGCTACGATTACCGTTTCTAACTGCACCATCTGCAGAGGGGTATGAAAAAAAGTCCACTCATCAGCGCAGCGTTGATCGGCGCCCTGGCCTTTATCCTGGCCCTGGCCGCGAGCGCCCTGCCCCCGGTGAAGGGTCTGGAACTGAAGACCGTGGACTGGCGGTTTGCCTTTCGCGGGCCGGAACCCACCGACGATGTGCCGGTTGTGCTGGTCACCATCGACGACCAATCCTTCGAGTCGCTGCCCGATCGCTGGCCCTGGCCGCGGGACTATTACGCCCGGGTGGTGCGGAATTTGAAAAAGGCCGGGGCCCGGGTGGTGGCCCTGGATCTGATTTTCGACATTCCCGATCCGTACGGGGCTGCCCGGGACTCGGCACTGGCCAGGGCCATTGCCGAAGCCGGTAATGTGGTGCTGGCGGCCAAGCTGGAGAGGCGTACCCTGCTGGGCAAAATTCAATCCCAGAGCTATCTGGTGCAGCCCATGCCGCTCTTTCTCCAGGCCGACAGCTCGATGGGCCTGGTGGCCATTCAGGCCGACCCGGACGGCATTTACCGGCGCTACATTGTGGCCGAAGCCTACCAGAACCGCTGGATCCCCTCACTGGCCCTGGAAATCCTGCGCCGGTACAAACACATTCCCCGCACTGTACCCATCCTGCCCGAGAAAAAATCCATTGTGCTGGGAAATCTGGAAATCCCCCTCTACCAGGCGAATACCATCTTGATCAATTTTGCCGGACCCGCCGGCAGCTTCACCCAGTATTCTTTCGACAACATCATTGACGATGCCGAATTTCGGTTGAAGGGAGACTACGATCTGGACACCTTCGAGGATCTGCTCTCGGAGGGTGTTTTTAAGGACAAGATTGTGCTGGTGGGGGCGGTCGCCAGCGAACTGAAAGACAACTTCCCCACTCCCTTTCTCGAATTCAAGGACAGCCAGGGCGAGGTTCAAAAGGCGGAAATGCCGGGAGTGGAAATTCACGCCAATGCCATCCGCACCATCATGACCGGCCGCTACTACCACCGGCCAGCGCGCTGGCTGCTCTGGCTGGCGGTGGCCGCCCTAATTTTGCTGGTGGAATTGCTTTCCCTGCGCCTGCCCACCCTCTGGGCCACCGCAACCACGGTCGGCCTCATTCTGCTGGTGGGGGCCGGGGAATTCTGGAGCTTCCTGTCCGCACGCCTTGTGTGGGAGATGGTTTTCCCCGTCCTGGGCATGGCGCTTGCTTTTGTGGGCATCAACCTGTACCAGTACGTACGCACCCAGAAAGAAAAACAGATGATTATCGGCGCCTTTGCCCGCTACGTGCCGGAAAAAGTGGTCAACGACCTGCTGGCCCATCCAGAAAAGCTGGTTCTGGGCGGCGAGGAACGCTTTATGACCGTCATGTTTACCGACGTGGCCAATTTTACCAGCATCTCCGAACGCCTCTCGCCCCGGGAGCTAGTGAATTTGATCAACGAATACCTCACCGAAATGACCGAGATTGTCTTCAAGTACGATGGCATCATCGACAAATACGAAGGTGACGCCATCATGGCCGAATTCGGTGCGCCGGTGTATTTTGAGGACCATGCCCGCAAAGCCTGCCTGGCGGCGCTGGAGATGCAGGAACGCCTGATTGAGCTGCGCCAGCGCTGGACCAAACTGAAGCTCCCGCCCCTCACCTGCCGGGCCGGCATTAACAGCGGCACCATGATTGTAGGCAACATGGGCTCCCGGCGGGTTTTCGATTACACCGTCCTGGGCGACGAGGTGAACCTGGCCTCCCGCCTGGAGGGCGCCAACAAAATTTTTCGCACCCGAATCATGATTAGCGAAAGCACCCGAAAGCTGATCGAAGATGACTTCTACACCCGCACGTTGGACCTGATCCGGGTGAAGGGAAAACAAAAGCCGGTGCAGGTTTTCGAACTGATGGCGGTCAAGAATGAACGGTTCGACCGCATCATGCTGAATTTGCTGCCCGTTTATGAGAACGGCATTCGGTATTACCGAAATCGGGAGTGGAAGAAAGCGGCGGCCTGTTTCCGCTATTGTCTGAAGCTGAGGCCGCACGACGGCCCTTCCCAGTTGTATTTGCGGCGGGTTGTGGAATACGCCAAAAATCCGCCTCCCGAGGACTGGGACGGGGTGTTTGTCATGAAAACCAAATAGTTTGGATCTTACCGCCAGCGGCGGGTTCCTCCCAACCCGAGTAGCCCGAAAACCAGCAAATACAGCAACCACAGCGGTTCGGTCCACAGGATGCTGATCGGCTGCCAGTCTTCTTCCCTGAACAGTTGGGCGCTGCGGGCAACCAGGGCTCCGTCCAGCGCCAGCTTGATCAGTAACGGAATCAACGCCGTGCCTCCCCCCAGCGCACCCAGCCACAGGCTGAAGTTGAGCAGGTGCACCAGGCCGTAGCCCAGCTGAACCGCCGGCGGGTAATGAGAGGAAGCGGAGAGATGCCGGCGCCGCTGAACAAAAAACTGCTGCCAGCTGGTGGGCGCCGGCGTGAGCACCCACCCTTCCGGATGGCTGCAGAAGTGCACGGGTAGTCCCTGGCGGGCAAATTTTTGCAGCAGCAAATCGTCGTCCCCACTCAACACCCCGGCAATGCCCTCGAACCCCCCGACGCCTTGAAAGGCCGTTCGGGTGTAGGCCCAGTTGCCGCCGTAGGCCAGAAACGGGTGCTTCAGGGCAAATCCGGCCAGACAGGCGAGCCAGTTGCTCATCCGTTCAAAGCTCAAAAAGCGGCCGACCGGCCCGGGGGGCAACTGCAATTTCATCAGCCCGACCACCGCCTGCGCTCCGTTCAGAAAGTGGGCGGCCATGTGCTGCAGGTGGTCCGGGCCGGGACGGACATCGGCATCCAGAAGGACCAGATGGTCGTGCTGCGCCTGGCGAATGGCCTGCTGGAGGGCAAATTTTTTGGGCGACCAGCCCTCGGGCACCCATTCAATCTCGAGTACTTTGATTTTCGGGAGGCGATCCTGCCAGCGACCGAGCAGGGCTACCGTGCCATCGGTGCAGCGGTCCGCCGCCACAATCAGTTCCCAGCGGCTGGACGGGTACCCCTGCCCGGCCAGAGCCTCCAGCAACGCCGGTAAAGTGGCCTCCTCGTTGTGGGCAGCAACGATGACAGACAGAGCCGGCCAGGACGGTTCACCCACCTCCGGCAGGGGGTGCCTGAACTGCCGCTCCAGATGCCACCACAAGCCGGCGATCAGCACCCCGTAAATCGCCAGAGCAATAAACAGGCCGACCGCCAGCAGAGAGGTCAAGATTCGTAGCTCCAGCGGCTTTTGTTGCGAAAATCTTCGCCCCAGTTCAGCTTGTTCCGCAATAGGGCAAAGAACTCACTGTCCCGGGGCTTGACCAGATGCGCCTGGAAGGGGGCCCGTTGCACCACCACCCGCGTGCGAGTTTTGCAGTAGCGAACATCCTGTCCGTCGGCGGCAATCAACAGCTCGGGATGCTCGGTGCGCACCACCGCTTCCACCACCGCCGTGTCCGACAACACCATCGGCCGGTTGGTCAGCGAATGGGGGCAGATGGGATTGAGAATAATCACATGGCTGGAGGGTACAACAATGGGCCCACCGGAAGAGAGCGAATAGCCGGTAGAACCGGTGGGCGTGGAAATAATCAGCCCATCGGCAATGTAAGTGTTCAGGAACTTTCCGTTCACGGTCACCTTGATTTCGATGACCCGGGTGGCGCTGCCCTTGTCGATCACAATTTCATTGAGGGCAAACAACGGCCTGTTCTCTCCACTCACCGAGCCCTTGAGCATGAGGCGTTTTTCAATGCGATATTTGCCTTCCAAAATGTCGGTGAAAGTGTCTAGAAAATTTTCCAGCGGGATTTCAGTCAAAAAGCCCAGTCCCCCCACGTTGATGCCCAGCACCGGCGTGCCCCTGGCCCCCACCAGTTGAACAGTGTGCAGGATGGTGCCATCGCCGCCAAAGGCCAGGATCATATCGCACCGGGAGGGGACTTCCTTTTCTGGAACCGCCTCCACCTCCGGCAGGTGCACGGGGCTGCTGGCAACAATTTCCTGACTGAGGACAAAAGCAATTTTTTTCTCCTGAAACCAGGTAAGTAAGGTAGGCAAATTTTCCCAGAAGATTTGCTTGCGCAGGTTAGCGACAATTCCAAATTTCACAGGCTGGTAACCTCTTTTCGGTTGGTTTGCTGCTGATTTCGATTTGACCCTCTTTCAGCTCCGGCGCGCCGACTTTTGAAAAAGGACTCCGCCGGCGACCCACCAGCTAAATTTAGAAGCCGGCGCGAGGAAAACAAATTGCCAAACACAAAGCTAGCTATCCGGTCTTGCAGCCGGACCTTACCGATCGGGGAAACCGTCCTCCGCTTTTGCCGGCGGCACCACACAAGCCGACAAGCCCAGCCAGGCGGAAATGCGACGGCGATACCGGGCCACCAACCGGTAGAATGGCTCGGCCAGTACTGCTGCCAGGGGATTGGCCAGCAACCACCCGGCCAATCGCCAGGGCCAGCGCAGGTGACGGAACAGCTGAAACACCGCCCGCGCCCCCGTGTATTTTTTCCCCTCCGGGCCGATCCAGACAAACGACCGCGCCGCCTCGGCCAGGGTGACCGACACAGGCAGGGCAGCAAATTCTGCATCCTGATAGGCCAGCCAGCGAATAGGTTGGCCTCCAACGCGGGCCTGCGCCCAGCGCACAAACGCACGGCACAGCCCGCAGGCCCCGTCAAATACCGCCACCCAGGTTCGATCTTCTGCCATGGCGACCTTCAACGTTTTTGTCTGAAAAGTCCCCACACTAAACCAGATCGCGTGGCGCCTGTGCCAACAAATCCAGCAACACTTCCAGATTGTGGGCGGCATCCATCAACTCGGCATCAATCAGCTTGATCTGCCGGCCTACATCGGGATTGGGGGCACGGCTTTTCAGCCGCTCCACACGCTGCAAAATTTGATGGACTTCCAGAATGAGTTCCTGAACTTCCTCCGGGTAGATCATGGCCTGGCCTTTCCGCTTACTTTCGTTCTAACATACATAAAGCATTCACCCAGTTCAACCCCAATCGGCGGCTGTTCGGCCCCTGGGGATGAGCACGAGAACAATTAAAGATTGCATGCGCTAAAGGCGAGTTGTATTTTACCAAAACATATTTTTAGGTTAAGCTAAAAATGAAATTTGATCCATGAAAGAAACCATCGAGGACTATCTCAAAATCATTTTCCAACTGGAACGGGAAGAGGGCAAGGTAGCCACCACGGTGCTGGCCAGGCGGTTGGGGCTGGCTCCGGGATCGGTCACCGGGATGCTGAAGAAGCTCTCCGAAATGAATCTGGTCAACTACACGCCCTACCAGGGGGTGCGCCTCACCGCGTCCGGGAAAAAAATTGCTCTGGAAGTGATTCGCCACCACCGTCTCATCGAATTGTTTCTGGCCGAAGCACTGGGTGTGCCCTGGGACCGCGTGCATGAGGAAGCGGAAAAGTGGGAGCACGTGCTCTCCGAGGATCTAGAGGACCGCATCGACGAAATTCTGGGCTATCCCACCAACGATCCCCACGGCTCGCCCATTCCCGATCGCAGCGGGGCCTTTCCCGAACATTTTTCCACCCGGCTGAGTGATCTGGAAGCGGGGCAGAAGGCCAGCATTGCCGAGGTGGCGGACGAGGATCCCGAACTATTGCGCTATCTGGCCGATCTGGGCCTGTTTCCCAATACTGAAGTTCGGGTGGAAGAGGTCGCCCCCTTTGAAGGTCCCATCACCGTTCAGGTCGGCGAGCGAACCCATGCCCTGGGTCGCAAGGTGGCCCACCAGATTTTTGTCAAGGACGTGAAAACCGAATCGGAGGACGAGCATTGAAAACAGCGCCACGGATAGATCGCCTGCCAACCAGCGCAGTTCATCCTGACGGGAAATCGAGCCGATCCCTCATCCGCCTGGCCGGATGGTTACTGCTTGTTTGCCTGGGATTCTGGAACGCGGGCTGTGGCCGCCCGCAGGAGACACGGGCCGATGCCGCCGGCCTGGAAGTCGGCGAACAGCCCATTCGGGTGGTTACCACCACCGGCATGATTGCCGATGCCGTGAAGCATGTGGGTGGGGCCCGAGTGTCGGTCACCGCCCTGATGGGTCCGGGGGTAGATCCCCATCTCTACAAGGCCAGCGAGGGCGATGTGGCCCGTTTGGCGAGGGCCGACCTGATCTTCTACAACGGGCTGCATCTGGAAGGCAAGATGGTGGAGATTTTCGAGCAGATGAAACGCCGCAAGCCCACCTTCGCCGTTGCCGATGGGGTGGACCCCGGAAGGCTGATTCACTCCGAAAAATTTGCCAGCAGTCACGACCCGCACATCTGGTTCGATGTCAGGATCTGGCAGCCGGTGGTGATGTACATCCGGGATGTCCTGGCCCGCCTGGATCCGAAGCATGCCGAAATTTACCGGGAGAACGCGGCGGCTTACCTGCAGGAGCTGGAAGCGCTGGACCGGTACGTGCGCTCCCGCATTGCCGAAATTCCCCCACAGCGCCGGGTTCTGATCACCGCCCACGATGCCTTTGAATACTTTGGCCGGGCCTACGGCCTGGAAGTTCATGGGCTGCAAGGGATCAGCACGGCCTCGGAAGCGGGCACGGCCGATGTCCAGCGGCTGGCCGATTTCATTGTGCAGCGCAAAATCCCGGCCGTATTCGTGGAAACCTCGGTG
>RFHE01000030.1 GCA_003696445.1 Calditrichota bacterium
GTCCGCCGCCCGGCAGCGGCCCGGGGTGGTGGCGGTTTACTGCGCCGCTGACCTGGGCGACTACTGGCAGCCGGGACCGTTGCTGGTGCCCCCACCGCCGGCCGAACACTGCCAGTTTCATCAGCGGACCCAGGTGCCACTGGCCCGGGACAAGGTACGCCATGTGGGCGAGCCTATCGCGGTGGTGGTGGCAGAGAGCCGGTATGTGGCCGAGGATGCGCTCAACGACATTCGGGTAGAGATCGAGCCCCTGCCGGCGGCCGTGCGGCTGGAGGCGGCGCTGCAGGAGGACGCCCCCCGGGTACATGAGGACCTGCCCTCCAACCTGGCCGCTCATGTCATTCAGCGCAAAGGGGATTACCAGGCGGCGCGCGCGGCCGCCGATCTGGTCATTCGCCGCCGCTTTCGCTACGACCGGGGCACTGCGGCGGCCATCGAAAACCGCGGCATTGTGGCCAGCTGGAACGCCCACGCCGAGGAGCTAACCGTCTGGGATACCACCCAGGCCCCCATCCCCATCCGCAACGGCCTGGCCCGGATGCTGGGACTTTCCGAATCCCAGGTGCGGGTCATTGCCCCCTTCATCGGCGGGGGGTTCGGCCCTAAAATCATGATGTTTTACCCGGAAGAAATGCTCATCCCCTGGATCGCCATGCAGCTGGGCCGGCCGGTGAAATGGATCGAAGATCGGGAGGAAAACTTTTTTGCCACCACTCAGGAACGCGAACAGATCCACGAGGCGGAAATCGCCCTTACCCGGGAAGGCAAAATTCTGGGTGTATGGGACGAATTTCTGCACGACAACGGGGCCTACAATCCCTACGGGCTAACCGTCCCGATCAACAGCCAGTGTACGCTGCTGGGTCCCTACGATGTGCCCAATTATTATTCAGAGTTTCGGGCTGTGTTTACCAACAAGCCCATTGTGACCCCTTACCGCGGTGCCGGCCGCCAGCACGGGGTGTTTGTGATGGAACGGCTGCTGGACATTGCCGCCCGCGAACTGCAACTGGACCGAGCGGAAATTCGCCGCCGCAATTTCATTCCACCCGATGCCTTTCCCTACAACAACCAGATCATCTATCAGGATTTTGCCCCGCTGGTTTACGACAGCGGCAATTACGAACCCGCCCTGGACCGGGCCCTCGAGCTGATCGACTACCAGCGCTTTGTGAGCGAAGAACAACCCCGGCTCAGGCAACAGGGCCGGCTGGTGGGCCTGGGCATTGTGGCCTACGTAGAAGGCACCGGCATCGGTCCCTACGAGGGCTGCCGGGTAAGCGTGGAAACCAGCGGGCGGGTCACCGTGGCCACCGGGGTAGGCACCCAGGGCCAGGGCCACTTTACCGCTTTTGCCCAGGTGGTGGCCGAACAGCTGGGGGTGGATGTGGAAAACGTGCGGGTGGTTACCGGGGACACGCGGGAATTCCACTGGGGCACCGGCACCTTTGCCAGCCGGGGTGCAGTCGTGGCCGGCAATGCCTGCCACGCGGCGGCGGTGGCGGTGCGTAAAAAAATCCTGAAACTGGCCGCTGAATTATTGGAAGCCGCCGAGGAGGACCTGGTTCTGGAAGGAGGCAAAGTGATGGTGCGCGGCGTGCCCGGAAAGGCCATTCCCCTGGGCGAACTGGCCGCAAAGGCCAATCCCCTGCGGGGCGCGGTGAAACCGGGCACCGAGCCGGGTCTGGAAGCCACCAGTTACTTCGGTCCGGAGCGAGGGGCCACCGCCAGCGGTGTCCACGCCCTGCTGGTGGAAGTGGATCCACAGACCCTGCTTGTCCAGGTCAAAAAGTACGTGGTGGTCCACGACTGCGGCCGGGTGATTAATCCCATGATTTTGGAAGGGCAGATTCACGGCGGGGTGGCTCAGGGACTGGGCAACGCCTTCTACGAGGAGCTGCACTTCTCCGACCAGGGCCAGCTGCTCAACGCCTCCTTCATGGACTATCTGCTGCCCACCGCCCCGGAAATGCCGCCGGTGGTGACCGACCACGTGGAAACCCCATCCCCCCTGAACCCGCTGGGCGTCAAGGGTGCCGGCGAAGCAGGGGCCATTCCCGCAGCGGCCGCGTTTGCTCAGGCCGTGGAGGATGCGCTGAGCCCTTACGGGGTGGAAATCCTGGAAATTCCGCTCAGTCCACAAAAACTGTACGATCTGATCGGGGAGAATCTGGAAACGGCCAGAACCCCTTCACAGAACGAAAACCCGTAACGCGGATGGAGGAGAGTACCGCATGAAAATTCAGGGCGACTACACCTTTGAAGGCGACCGGCAGACCGTCTGGAACCTGTTGCAGGACCCGGACGTGCTGGCCAGAGCCATGCCGGGAACCCGCAAGCTGGAAAAAACCGGTCCCGACACTTACGAAGGGACCATTGCCATGAAGATCGGGCCGGTCAACGACGTGTTCTCCGGCAAGGTGGAACTGAAGGACAAAGTGGAGCCGTCCTCCTACACCATGCAGGTGGATGGCAAAGGCAATTCGGGCTTTGCCCGGGTAACCGCCCAGGTAGAGCTGGCCGAGCTGGAAGGTGGCAAGACCCGGCTGACCTACCAGGCCGATTTACAGGTAGGCGGGCGTCTGGCCAGCGTGGGGCAGCGCCTGCTGGATTCGGTGGGTCGCAGCCTGATTCGCCAGTCCTTCGATGCCATTAACCAGCAGTTGAGCGCTCAGCTGGCCGGCCAGCCGGAAACAGCCCCGGAGGCCCCCACCACCGGTCAGGTGGCCCGGCGCGTGGCCGCGGATGTGGCCAAGGAAACCCTGCGCAGCCAGCCCCTGATCATCGCCGCGGTGATTGTGCTCCTGATTGTGCTGGTTATCTGGCTGTTTCTGAAATTGAGTTCCTGATCCGGGTTCGCCGCCCGAACCCGCTTGTAGGCTACAAAGAAAAAGGATCTGGATGTGAAACCACCGCCTTTTCGTTATCACGCTCCCACCCGGCTGGAAGAAGTGCTGGAGCTGCTGGTCCGCTATGGAGGGGACGCCCGGCCGCTGGCCGGCGGGCAGAGCCTGGTACCCGCTCTGAATTTCCGACTTTCTCAGCCGGGCGCGCTGATTGACCTGAACCGGGTCAGCGGGCTGGACCACCTGGAGGAAAGCGCCGATGGGAGCCTTCGGGTGGGTGCCATGGTCCGCCAGCGCCGGCTGGAGCGCCACCCGCTGGTTCAACAGCAATGGCCCCTTATCGTGGAAGTGCTCCACCACGTGGCCCATCCGCAAATTCGCAATCGGGGTACGGTGGGTGGCTCCCTGGCCCATGCCGATCCCGCCGCTGAGTTGCCGGCCCTGGCCCTGGCCCTGGACATGACCCTGACCGTGCAGAGCCCGCGGGGCAAGCGAACCCTGCCGGCCGGCCAGTTCTTCACCGGCATGTTTGCCACCGCCATGGCCCCCGATGAGCTGCTGGTGGAAATGCAGATTCCTCCCCTCTCCCCGGAGGCCGGCTGGGGCTTTCGGGAAGTGGCCAGGCGCCACGGGGACTATGCCCTGGTGGGCGCGGTAGCCGTGCTGGAGGTGGACGCACAGCACATCTGCCGCCGGGCTCGCCTTGCCCTGTTCAGTGTGGGCGACGGGCCGGTGCGGGCGCAGAAAGCCGAAGCGCTTTTAACCGGCCAGGCTGTATCCGAGCAGCTCATTGACCAGGCCGCCCATCTGGCTGCCGCCGAGGACATCGACCCGCCGGGCGACATCCACGCCTCGGCCGCCTTCCGGCGCTTCCTGGCTCGTAACATTGTGGCCGATGTGCTCCGCCAGGCGCTGAAAAACCGAGTGAAGCAAACCTGAATCGGTATTGCCAATGTCCCGGGAAAGCTCACAACCACGTGCCGAGGTCGCTGAGGGTGGATTGATCAATCCGGATCTGGCGCCCACACCGCCGGAACAACGCACCTGGAATCGCTGGCATCTGGCCAGCCTGTGGGTTGGCATGAGTGTGTGCATCCCCACCTACATGCTGGCAGCCAGCATGATCGACGCCGGAATGACCTGGTGGGAGAGCCTGCTGACCATTCTGCTGGGCAATGCCCTGGTCCTGATTCCTCTGGCCATTAACGGACATGCCGGTACCCGCTACGGGATTCCCTTTCCCATTTACGCCCGGGCCTCCTACGGCATTCGGGGCGCTCACCTGCCCTCGCTGCTGCGCTCGCTGGTGGCCTGCGGGTGGTTCGGCATTCAAACCTGGATCGGCGGGCTGGCCCTCCACGCCTTCATTGCCATTCTGTGGCCGGCCTGGAACACCCTGGGTGGCGACTGGCAGATGATGGGCTACAGCCTGCCCCATTACCTCAGCTTTCTGCTTTTCTGGCTGATGAACATGTATTTCGTCTGGAGGGGCACCGAATCCATCAAGTGGCTGGAGACGCTGGCCGCGCCGTTCCTGCTGCTGGTGGGCATTGCCCTTCTGGTCTGGGCGGCCCGGCGGGTGGGCGGCATCGGCACCATCCTGGAACAATCCAATCGGCTGGTACAACTCCAGAAGCGCCCCCCGCTTTTACAGTACCTGCTTGCCGTGTTCATTCCCTGGCTCACTGCCATGGTCGGCTACTGGGCTACCCTGTCCTTAAACATCCCCGATTTTACCCGTTACGCGCGCAGCCAGAAGGATCAGATCCTGGGGCAGGCCATGGGGCTGCTGACCACCATGCCCCTGTTTGCCTTCATCGGCGTGGCCGTTACCAGCGCCACGGTATTGCTGTACGGGGAAGCCATCTGGAATCCCATTACCCTGCTGGAGCGGTTGACCCGCGAGACCCGGAGTCCGCTGGTGGGTCTGGTGGCCATGCTGTTTCTGGCCATTGCCACACTCAGCACCAACATCGCCGCCAACGTGGTGGCGCCGGCCAACAGTTTTTCCAATCTGTTCCCCAGGCGGATTAATTTCAGGCTGGGCGGCATGATTGCCGGGCTGATCGGCATCTTCAGCATGCCCTGGAAATTGCTGGATGCCTACCAGGGCTGGCTGATCAGCTACTCGGGTCTGCTGGGAGCCGTGGGTGGGGTGATGGTATGCGATTACCTGCTGGTGAAGCGCACCCGGCTGCAGGTACCGGAGCTTTACCGGGCCGGTGGCGCTTACTGGTATCGGGACGGCCTGAACAGACCGGCCATGGTGGCCACGGCCGCCGGCATTGGCGTGGCCCTGCTGGGCAAGCTCCTACCCGGTCTGGGTTTTCTTTTCGATGGCGCCTGGTTTTCGGCCACGCTGGTCAGTTTCGGACTCTATTATTTGCTAATGAGGAAAAAACTAACCACAGCAAGAACCCGATCATCGAAAGGAGTCATAAGGGTGGAGGAACAACAGACATGAACCAACACCCCGATTATCGCGCTATGCTGCAAGTTGCCCTGGAAGAGGCCCGCCAGAGTCTGGCGGAAGGAGGCATTCCCATCGGAGCCGCCCTGTTCGACAGCGAAGGTCGGCTGCTGGGGCGCGGCCATAACCGGCGCGTGCAGGACGACGACCCGGCTACCCATGCCGAGACCGATGCCTTTCGGCGGGCCGGGCGCCAGAAGACCTATCGGGACAAAATCATGGTCACCACGCTGGCCCCCTGCTGGTACTGCAGCGGGCTGATCCGCCAGTTTAAAATCGGCACAGTGGTGGTGGGCGAGTCAGTCAACTTCGGCGGTGCGCTGGACTGGCTCCGCGCTTACGGGGTGAAAGTGATTGACCTCAACAACCAGGAATGCATTCACCTGCTGGCCGATTTCATCAACAAACACCCGGAACTGTGGAACGAGGACATCGGGGAGGAATAACGGACTTTCTTTTCCCGGACCACCGGGGTTATTTTGCCCGCGTCCGGGAATCCACCGGGGCATCCACAGAGCGATGAAACACAAGCATCTGCTCAAGAAACGAGCCATCGGAAAAACCCAAAACCGGATCACGTCGGTCCCGGTTGCAGGAAGCAGAGCTATCGAACAAAACGAACCGGTTATTTAGGAAGGTGTGGTTGCTGTCCATTCCGATTTCAACCGAAAACCGTAAGGAGGTTTTTTCATGAAACTGTACGATCTTTCTCAACCATTAAATCAGGATGCGCCGTTCTGGCCCTACTATCCCCCTTTCGAGGTCAAGTACATTAAGCGGAAGGCAGAGCACGGGGTCAATGCCCAGTACATCATGACCTCCAACCACATGGGCACCCATCTGGATGCGCCCCGCCATTTTGTAACCGGAGGCATGACCATCGACCAGATTCCACTGGAATGGCTCTACGGTCCAGGGGTCATCGTGAACCTGTCCGATGAACTGGATGAACTGGATGTGTACACTCCGGAAATGATTGAAAAGCGGGTGGAAGTCCGTGAGGGGGACATTTTGATCCTGCACACCGGGTGGCATCGATACGCCCAGTTCGGCGAGCAACCGGACGAGGAGAAGTACATTCATCGCCATCCCGGCGCCCATCCGGACATGGTGCCCTGGCTGCTGGAGAAGAAAATTCACATCTGGGGTGTGGACTGCGTGTCCACGGACCATCCCATGGACTTGCCCATCGGGCGCTTTCTGGGCAAAGGCATGCACGGCCACTGCGACCGGGTGCGCAAACAGTGCGAGGAAAAATTCGGTAAAGAAAATCTGGACAAGCTGTTCCCGGACGAGGACTACCAGCTGACCCACAACAAACTGTTCCCGCACAATTGCATGCACGTGGAGAATCTGGGCGGGGACATTGCCGCCCCTGAGTTGCAGAATCGCCGTCTGACCATCGGCGTGTTCCCCTGGAAGTTTAAGGGCGGGGAAGCGGCCTTTTGCCGGGTGGTGGCGTTCGTCGAGGATTGAGTTCCTCCCTGGCCGGGACAACCCGTTTGAAGCATCCAAAACCAGCCACCCGGCCGGGAAGAGCCGGGTGGCCTTTTCTGCGGCCAGGAGAGGCCAGAACATCAAACCGGGCGCCTGGTGACGCAAATGGCCGGTGCCCTACCCCGGGGTCGGCTCCACGCTGTGGCCAAACTGAATGGCGGGAAAAAGCGTGTTGAAGGAACGGCAGGACTGCCGCTTCGTGCTCGCGATACGAGCCAGATTTCTGTTTAAAACTGGCAGGAATTTCGCAATTCAAGGCAGAGCACCGGAAGGCAAGGTGTTGCACCATCCTTCATGTTGTTTTTTAAATGGTTTCAGACTACCAGTAAAAGAAAAAACGAGAAACTGAACCGCATGTACCATCATGAACCAGAGAGAGCTGAGCATTCCACTCATTGAGCGGGCGGAAGGCCACCGGGAACGGGTGGCCATTATCGACCGGGAGGGCGAGCATAGCTATGCTGCGTTGCTCGAGGCCAGTGCCCGGGTGGCAGGACACCTGCTGGCCGGTGCAGAGGACCTGCAGGAAGCGCGAGTCACCTTCATGGTGCCCCCCGGATTCCAGTATGTTGCAGTACAGTGGGGCATCTGGCGGGCCGGCGGGATTGCAGTCCCCCACTGCCTGACCCACCCGCCCAGGGAACTGGATTATGTGCTCGAGGACACCGGGGCTCAGCTGGTCGTCGCCCATCCCGAGTATCTGCCGGTGCTGGCTCCCCTGACCCGGCAGCGCGGCATCCGACTGCTGAGCACAGAAGCGGTCTTCTCCCCCATCCAGTGTGCCCTCCCCTCCATCGACCCGGCAAGACGGGCCATGATTCTCTACACCAGCGGCACGACCAGCCGTCCCAAGGGGGTGGTGCTGACCCACAACAACCTCACCGCCCAGATAACCAGCTTAATTCAGGCCTGGGCATGGGTGCCGGAGGACCACATTCTTCACGTGCTGCCCCTGCATCACACCCATGGCATTGTAAACGCCCTGTGCTGCGCGCTGTGGGCCGGGGCGCGATGCGAGATGTTGCCCCGATTCGACGAGGTGGAAGTGTGGCGCCGTTTTCAGGAACGGCCGCTGACCCTGTTTATGGCCGTCCCCACCATCTACGTTCGGCTGATTCGCTACTGGGAATCGGTCCCGGCGGAACAACAGCAAGCCCTCTCTGCAGCCGGCCGCAAATTCCGTTTAATGGTCTCCGGCTCTGCGGCGTTGCCGGTGCAGGTGTTTCGCCGCTGGCAGGACATTACCGGTCAGGTGCTTCTGGAACGCTACGGGATGACCGAAATCGGCATGGCATTGAGCAACCCCCTACATGGAGAGCGCCGGCCGGGGACGGTAGGCCAGCCCCTGCCCGGTGTGTCCGTACGGCTGGTGGACGAAACCGGAACCCCCATCCAGCAGGAAGGAGTGCCCGGAGAAATCCAGGTCAAGGGGCCCAACGTGTTTCTAGAATACTGGCAGCGCCCGGACGCCACCCGGCAGGCCTTCCGCGACGGCTGGTTCTGCACCGGGGATATGGCCGTGGTGGAACAGGGCTACTATCGGATTCTGGGTCGAAAGTCGGTGGACATCATCAAGACCGGCGGGTACAAGGTTTCAGCTCTGGAAATTGAAGACGTGCTGCGCGAGCATCCCGCCATTGCCGAATGCGCGGTGGTGGGCATCCCGGATCCGGAGTGGGGCGAACGGGTTGCTGCCGCCGTTGTGCTCCGACCCAGCCAAACGCTCACCCTGGAGACCCTCAAAGCCTGGGCTAGACAGCATCTTGCTCCCTACAAATTGCCCCGCGCACTGAAAATTGTGCGCTCGCTCCCCCGAAATGCTCTGGGCAAGGTGACCAAGCCCGCCGTCAAAGACCTCTTCTCCGAACAGCCCGGCTGACCGATTCCCGCTCCGTTGGTTGCAGGCATCCGCTGTGAGCAAAAAGCAGTTGGAGGTGGTGACTTTTGCCTTTAGTTTAGGCTAAACATTCAATGTAATGGAGAATTCCTGAGACGCAGGCAAGCATAAACTTTTAAAGGTAGAGAAGTCACCCGGCAAAACTTAGCTAAGGCTCAATCCAGGTAGCCATGTCCCTTCTTTTAATTTGCTCAACCCTGTTTGGCCTCATCGCCTTCCTCTTTTCTGCGCTGCTGTGTTTTCGCCGGCGGGACTGGCATCTGGGCTTTCTGCCCCTTCTGTTGCTGATTTTCAGTGTGGAACAGGGCCGACAACTCTACGCTGCCTTCGGCCGCC
Source organism: Calditrichota bacterium (assembly GCA_003696445.1). Taxonomy (GTDB): domain Bacteria; phylum Calditrichota; class Calditrichia; order RBG-13-44-9; family J042; genus J042. The sequence continues at coordinate 9,047 of RFHE01000030.1, forward strand.
CCGTCACCGCCGGCTGGCATGATCCTGCCCAGATTTCCAGCTTTTTAATCAGCCTGTTTGGGCTGCTGGCCGTACTGTTCCTGGCCCGTTCCTTGAGCCGGGAAAAGCACCTCCTGGCCCAGCTTCAGGCCCAGCAGGAGCAAACGCGGGCTCTGCTGGACCATCTTCCCGATGTGGTCTGGATGGCCAGCCCGGACGGCCGGAAGATGCTGCTTATCAATCAGGCCACCCGTCAGGTGTATGGTCGCGAGCCAGAAGCGTTTTACGACAATCCGCAATTGTGGTTGGAGGCGGTTCATCCGGAAGACCGGGCCAGGGTGGAAACACGTAGCCAGGACCTGTTCCGCAGGGGCCAGGTGGAGCTGGAATACCGCATTGTCCGCCCGGATGGAAGCATCCGCTGGATCCTGGAGCGCAAATCGGTGGTTCGCGACCCGGCCGGGCAACCTTTGTTCCTTTTCGGTGTGGGGATTGACATTACCGCCCGGGTGGAAAGCGAGCAACGGTTTCAGATGAATCAAAGGCTTTTGGCCGAAGCCGAGCAGGTGCTGAACATGGGCATTTTTGAGTGGGAAGTCGCCGAGGATCGTTTGACCTGGTCGCCCGGTCTGTTCCGGATTTACGGTATCGGTCCGGATCGGTTTTCCGGTCATGTGGCCGACTTCCTTCAGTTTGTGGCCCCCGAGGACCAGGAGCGGGTACAGCAACTGATTCAGCAGGCACTGGCCGGACAGGAGCGAATAAATTATTCGGAAAAAATACGCCGCGCGGACGGGCAGCCCCGGGTACTGCAGACCGTGGGTTACATCCTCCGCAACGAAACCGGACAGCCGGTGCGCATGATTGGCCTATGCCGGGACGTCACCGAGGAATACCAGATTCAGCAGGAGGTTCAACGCCAGCAACAGCGGCTGGAGGGGCTGCTGGAGACCACCCTGGATGGCTTTATCCTGGCCGACGACCGGGGCCGAATCCTTCAGGTCAATCCGGCCTACTGCCGGATGACCGGCTTCACCCGGGAGGAATTGTTGAAGAAAAATATTGCCGAACAGGAGGCTTTGCTTTCGCCCCAGCAGGTTGCGGAAAAAATTGAGCAGATGGTCACTGCAGGCGGCGCACAATTTGAAACCCGGCACTGGCGCAAAGACGGCAGCCAGGTGGATCTGGCGGTCAGCATTACGGTGTTTGCTGAGGAAGAGCGGCACCTGGTGGCAGCTTTTGTGCGCGACATCAGCGAACAAAAGCGCTGGCGCCAGCGCCTGTTGGATCAGAAAAGAAAGCTGGATTTGGCACTGACGGCCGCCCGAATGGGCATCTGGGAATGGGACGTAACCACCGATCGGGTTTACTGGAGCGAAAATGTAGAAGCGCTGTTCGGCCTGGCGCCGGGAGAATTTAAAGGCACCTACCAGGCCTTTCTAGATACCCTGGTCCCCGAGTACCGGGCGGTGGTTCAGGAAGCCATTCAGAAAACCCTGAACGGGAATCGGCCCTATCAGGTGAGCTATGCCATTACCACCCCGGAGGGTAAGATTCGCTGGCACGAAGCCCGGGGAATGCTGATCCGCAACCAGCGAGGTGAGCCGCTTCGCATGCTGGGCACGGTGATGGATATTACCGAACAGAAACAGGCCGAATTAAAAATCCGGCGTACCCAGGAACAACTCAGAGCGCTGGCCGCTCACCTGCAGTCGGTCCGTGAAGAAGAGCGCACCCTGATTGCCCGGGAAATGCACGACGAACTGGGGCAGGTGTTAACCGCCCTGAAAATGGATTTGAGCTTGATGTTGCGGGAGGTTAAACGAAGTCCCCTTCCCGAAGCCCTGGCCTTTTTGCCCCAGGAAGTGCAGGGCATGATTGCTATGATCGACCAAACCATTCGGCGGGTACGCCAGCTGATCACTGAACTCCGACCCGAGATTCTGGACCATCTGGAACTGCCCGAGGCGGTGCGCTGGCAGGTGCAGGAATTTTCCCGGCGGAGCAACATTCCCTGCAACCTCTCCCTCGAGGGGGATTTAAGCCATCTCAGCCCAGAATATCGCCTGGCCGTTTTCCGCATCCTTCAGGAAGGGCTCACCAACATTGCTCGTCATGCCCGGGCCAGCCAGGCCAGGGTAAAATTGGTAGCACAAGGTGAAAAGCTTTACATGCAGATCGAGGATAACGGCCAAGGCATCCCCGCGGAAAAATTGGAGGCCAAAACCAGCTTTGGTCTGCTGGGTATTCGCGAGCGGGTTCTGTTGCTGAACGGCACCCTGTCCATTCACTCCCAACCAGGTAAAGGGACCTGCTTGGACATCGAACTCCCTTTTCCTGCCCAATCCCATCAAGCGGCGGATTGAGGGCGTTTGTAAAAAAAGAAACTTTTTGACAAAATTTTGCCCACATGGTATTTTAAACTGACCACCTCGGGAAGTGGCATCTTCAGCCGTTTTCTTTTTTCCCGCCGCAGTCTTCCCGACCTGGTAATCTGGATGGATTTCGTGAGCAAGGAGGGCATAATCCCCCACTCGGATTTGTCAACCAAAAAAGGGGTGAATGCCGGCCAGGAGGCAGTGGGGCTATCCTGCGGGCAGAGGCAATGAACGGGTACAAAAATAAACCTTCGCTGGAAGCGCTGTTGCACCAGCTCGAGCAACTCCAGCATGCTTTAAAAGAAAAGGATCGTGCGTTGGCCACGGAGAAAGAAAAATTAGAGCAGGCCAACAAAGAACTGCAAAAAATGCGCAGGGCTCTTGAGAAAGAAAAGAAAAACCTAGAGCGCAAAGTTCAGCAGCGGACCCGCCAGCTCAACCAGCTCAACAAAGCTCTCGAAAAAGAACTAGCCGAGCGGGTTCAGACCCAGCAGGCCCTGGAAGAATCCGAGCTGAAATATCGCACCCTCATCGAACATTCCAACGATGCCATCTACGTCATTCAAGACAATCGCTTTGTGCTGGTCAACAAGCGCTTTAGCGAACTGTTTGGCTTTCAACCCGAGGAAGTTCTCGGCCGGGACTTCAGGCAATTTATCGCCCCCGAGTCGCAAGCAGCCATTGAAGAACGCATGCACCGGCGGCAGTCAGGCCAGACGGTGGCCCCGGTGTTTGAATTTTCTGCTCTCAACAAAGAGAAACAACCGGTGCTCTGTGAAGCCAGTGTGGCCAGCATCAGCTACGAAGGCAAACCGGCCATTCAAGGAGTTGTGCGAGATATTACCGAGCGGCGGCTACTGGAAAGGCAACTCCAGCAGGCTCAAAAATTGGAAGCCATTGGCAGGCTGGCCGGCGGTGTGGCGCACGATTTCAACAATCTGCTCACCGTCATCCGGGTTTACACCCAGATGTTAATGGGCCGCCTGGAACCAGGGGACCCAATTTACGAAGATCTGGCCAGGATTCAGCAGGCTGAAGAAAAAGCCGCTCGCCTGACCAGCCAGTTGCTGGCCTTCAGCCGGAGGCAGATCCGCAAGCCGGTGGTGTTGAACCTGAACCACTTGATTGCCGACTTAACCAGAATGCTGCGCAGAATTATCGGGGAGGATGTTGAACTGAACCACATTCTAGCCACAGACCTGTGGCATGTGCGCGCCGATCTCGGGCAAATGGAGCAGCTTATCATGAATCTGGTCATCAATGCGCGGGATGCCATGCCCA
>RFHE01000255.1 GCA_003696445.1 Calditrichota bacterium
CGGAGCCTGCTCGCGCAGTGCCTCACCGACAAAACGCACCTCGACCCTCTCCCACGCCCCGGCCAGACGCTCGGCCAGGTCCAGGTCCTCCAGGCGCAGTTCCAGCGGGAAATCGTTCAGCCGATAATAAAACAGCGCCACTTTCTGCCGCCTGCGGGCGTTGCGCTCAATCACCCATCCCAGAACCGGAGTCTGCACCCGGCCCGCCGAGAAAAACGGTCTCTGAAACACCTGCCACAGGTGCTGGGAGAGGGTGAAGCCCACCCAGCGGTCGGCAATGCGCCGCACCAGTTGGGCGGCTACCAGGGAGGTCTGTACCTGCTGTTTCTCATTCAGGGCCCGGCGGATGGCCTGTGGGGTCACTTCGTGAAAGGCCACCCGGTAAATCTCCCGGTGCAGGGGGCGGAGCATCAGGGAAAGGTCCCAGGCAATCTTCTCCCCTTCCGCATCCGGGTCGGTGGCGATGAGCACCTGGTCCATTTCCTGTAACAGAGGGCGGACGTGTTCAACAAACCTCTGGCGGTCCTGAAAATCCGGGCAGCGCTGGCGGGCAATGTCCCGGTCGGTAAATTTTTCCCCGCTGTCCGGGCAGATCTTAAGGCTGTCGTAAACAGGAAGAAACCGGCCGCTTACCTGCACGCCGAAAAAGCCCTGCAGGGTGACCAGATCGTACAGATGCCCCAGGCTGGCGGCGACGGTCAGCGTTTCGCCGGGCAGGGCCACCTCGTAGAGCAGGGCTGTGCCCAGCCGCCTGAGCACAGGCTGGCCGAAAAAGCCGGCAATGGTGCGCGCCTTGGAAGGGGATTCCACCAGCAGAAGAGTGGTTCTGTATTGCAGGGTAGCTCCCGCAGCCTGCGCCGGAGGGCTTTCCCGGCGGGTCTGCTCAATCGCTGCCAGCGCCTGCTGCCAGTCCAGTGATTCCAGCGGCTGGAAAACCTCGCTGTCCAGAAAAGGAAAGGCAATGCGCAGGCGCCGTTGCAGGGCGGCAAAGGCCTTTTCGTCCTGATAGATCAGAAAGGAAAGCCCGAAGGTGAGCCGATTGCCCAGGATTCGGGAACTGCGGCCAGAACCCTGGATGTAGGCCGCGGCATCGGGCCAGACAAAGCCGATCCTCCCCTCTTCAAGGCGCAGCAACACCTCCCGGGACTGGCCAATGCGGCGCACCAGATCCGCATCGGAAAGCAGGTTCTGCAGATAGGCATTCACCTCGGCAACCAGCCGGGATACCTCCGGGTGGCGCGCCGCCGTTTCCACCGTCCAGTATCGATAGCGCCTCAACAGGCGCAGGTAATTCCGGGCCGGGCCTTTTTCTTCCAGAAAGCGAAGCAGGGCGGCCAGCACCTGGTACTGCTGCCCCGGGCTACGGATTTCCTCCAAAAAGACCTCCCGTTTGGGCACTTCCAGGAAAATGGTGTAGGTGACGTTGCGGGGCAGATCCAGGCCGCGCAGCACGGGATGGGTGGGGCTGGCCGGGGCAACGATCAGGCGGAGCTCTCCCCGGCGGAAGCGCTCCACCAGCGTTTCGGCGCGCTGTTCATCGGCCAGGGCAGCATTCAGGCCCGCCTGCAGAAAGCGCGCTTTCAGCGCCTCCCGCACCGGCCGGCCCAGGCTCTGGGAAACAAACACCATCCCCTGGGTCGGCAAACGACCGGCCAGCTCCACGGCTTTCTCCAGCAGCTGCTCGGGCGAATCCACCGGCACACCCACATCCTGCACGTTGCGCAGCCCGCTTGACACCGGCTGGACCGAAAAACCAAGCAGATTCACGAACAGGCGTAAAACCAACGGCCGCGGCTTCAGGGTGGCAGAGGAAGCAATCACCTGGGCGGTGGTGGTTGGCACCGGGCGGCCTGCATCTGCAGGCCCACGGTGGGCGGAGGCAATCTCTTGCTGAGAAAATCCAGCCACTCGGAGCAATTTTTCGGCCGAAAAATGGCTCTTTAAAAAAGAATCCACATCGTCCAGAAAAATCAACCCGAATCCGGCACCGGCCAGCACATCCACGTTCCGGTGTAAAAACTGGCCGGTGGTCACAAACACATCAAACTGGCCATCGGGCAGTTTCCGAGCGTCCTCTTCCTCCAGGCTGGTCAGCACGACAAGTTCCTTTCCACTCCGGCGGCTCCATTCCGCCAGTCGCTGGCGGGCCTGCACAACCAGCAGGCGGGTGGGCACTACCACCAGGCGCCGGCCGCCGGCCATCCAGGCGGCGAACAGCCCGAAGGTAGTCTTCCCCAGCCCGGTGGGGGCGGTGGTGGCAAAACTTTCCCCGCGGGCCAGGCGCAGCAGCCACACCTGCTGGAGCTGCCAGGGCGCGCGACCGGTAAGGCGGGAAAACACCTGCCCCAGATGGTGGGCATGCTGGGCCGTGCGCCACAGCTCAGGCAGGCGGCCCTCCTGTTCCAGCCTTGTTTTACCACAAGCCGGGCACCACAGGCCCTGCTCCAGGCGCAGGCTGCTGATGGGACCACCGCAGTTGGGGCAACCGGACTGAAATTGCACTTCAAGAGCTGGGCTCAATTGCTCGCCGGGCATCGGACGGGTTTTCCTCTTAGAACGTTCTGCCTTTACCGGGTATTTTAGCCACCAACCGATTTTCTGGCAACCCTCTCGGGAAAAGGAAAAGCAATTTTGCTGGGATGCGCGGCCGATAGGCCTTATATTTCAGGAAGCACAAACGAGAGCGAGGCAAGGAGCGGGCTTATGATTAAAGTGAAGAAATTGCAAGCACCCCGCATGTCCTTCTGGGAGCGAATTTATCTGCCCAACATTTTAAAAGGCATGGGCATTACTGTACGTCACATCCCCAAAAAGAAATTCACCATCCAATACCCGGAAGAAAAATGGGTACCCCGGAAAGGTTACCGAGGCGCCCATCGGCTGAACAGAGACGAAGAAGGGCGAATCAAGTGTGTGGCCTGTGAGATGTGTTCTTCGGCCTGCCCTTCGGATTGCATCCACATCATCGGCGGGGTTTCTCCTTGGGACGACCGAGAGAAATATCCGGTAGTGTTCGAAATCGACATGCTGCGCTGCATTTATTGCGGCATGTGCGAGGAAGCCTGTCCGCGCGAGGCCATCGAGCTGACCGAGGTGTACGACTTTGCCGATTACAGCCGGGAAGCGCTGGTGTGGGATAAGGAAAAGCTGTTGCAGATGTACGATCTGACCAAGGACAATCAGTATTACAAAACGCGGGCCGAAAAGTTGGTTCGTACCTGATCGCCCGTTCTGTCCTGCTTTGAGCCGTGGCGCTCGGGAGCGTGCACGGCTTTTTTATTATCTGAAAAGAAGGCCTTGCCCGGCCCGAAATTGTCGGCTATTTTGGAACGAGGCGTTTTTTGAAGAGAAGAGGAACCAACCGCATGGCTGTTCGGAGAAAAATCGGTCTCCGGGCCCTCCGGCGCCGGCCTCTAGCCACTCTGATGGTGGTTATCCGGCTTACCCTCACCGAGCCGCTGGTGCCGGTGTTCTGGAAACTTCACCTGCAGCGTTTTTTTCCGCCCGCCCGAAAAACGGTGTACAAAAAGGGCCTAGCGGACTACTTTTTTCGCAACTAAACTGAACGGTTCCTTCAGCGGCTTCTACGGCTGTCCGGACGGGTTGCTGGGCGGGGTTTTAACCACCTCAATGTCCTCGTTAAACAGAAAATTTTTCAGGAAAATAGAAGTGGTGGACCTGCGGCCAGGATATTTGCTGCTCTGTGCGGTGACGTCCAGGCGCAGGGGCAGCCAGCGATCGCCGATTTTTTGCACATCGGCCCGTACGGCCAGCCCACTCACAATGCTGTCGCCCTGCTGAACCTGGGTATCCCAGCCGTAGCAGACCCAGCGCCCGTTCACTTCCCGGTAAATGGGATAGTTGATCACCCGGGCCGGCCCGTCCTGCCACAGATCCCGAGCCAACAGGCCGTTACGGAAAAAGGTGCGCTTCATGAACAGGCGCTTGTCCCCCTGCTCAAACCAGAAGGAGGCGGTCACCGTGTCTTTGCCCCAGTGGACCCGGACATCCCCGGGGATGTCCTCAAAGGGCGAATTCACAAAAAACTTCTCCCAGTCCAGTAAGAGACCGCGAAACAGTTGCTTTAATTCGTTGGCTCGCATCATGTAATCCCGATAGGTGCTGGTATCGACCACCGAGGGTACTGGGCGAAGAATAAAATAGTAATTGCCTTCCCGGGTCCAGACAAATTTCAGCGGATAGTAGTCGGTGGTGTCGCCCAGCTGGCGCACAAAATTCACAAAAGTGGAGGAAGAGAAAAAAAAGGAAAAATTTTTCAAATCCCCCCGATTGATGTGGGTGTAAAACTTTTCCGCCCGGGCGCGAAAGGCCGCCCAGTTCTCTTCCTGGCCTGCCTCCGGCGATTGGGCCCCAATCCCGCTGCACAGAACCGTCAGGGTCAGGAGGGCCATCCCGGCCCATGCGCCGGGCCAACCCGTTAGCCTCTTTGGCTGTTCACTCATACCTTGCCTTGCTCCTCTGTTTCGATCCTGCAAAAAGACTGAACCGCTTAATTTAGCGAAAAATACTAACAGGGACAGATTTTTTTGACATTCGGCCGGTAGGAGTCTGTCAAGGGAAAGTGTTGAAATTTAGGATTGAGTAGGGTATCTCCCTTGATTTTGATTTTCTCTGCTTAAACTGAAATAGTTTTCTGCTTTTC
>RFHE01000256.1 GCA_003696445.1 Calditrichota bacterium
CAACATTCCCGAACAGGCTTTCGAAAAACGGGACATTCACGTGCACATTCCCGAAGGCGCCATTCCCAAGGATGGTCCCTCGGCGGGGATTACCCTGGCCACCGCCATGATTTCGGCGCTGACCGGGCGGGTGGTACGCCACAACCTGGCCATGACCGGGGAGATTACCCTGCGGGGCAAAATTCTGGCCGTGGGCGGGTTGAACCAGAAGCTGCTGGCCGCTCAGCGCAACGGCATTCAAACGGTGCTTTTGCCCAGGGAAAATCAGAAGGACCTCAGCGACCTGCCGGCCGAAATTCGGGAAGGGCTGACACTGGTGCTGGTGAGCGATTATCAGGAGGTGCTTGATCAGGTAATGGAACCGCCTGCCGCCTGAATTTTCCGGAGCCATGGCCGGTGTTAACATGCGCCCTCCCTCTCCCGCCACGGGTTCCGCGCGAAGCCGCGGCGGGGCGGGGTGCCGGCCCGATTGTTTTACCCTCCCATTGCCCGAAAGCGTTTTTCTCCTTACAATTAGCCTTTGCAAAATACTTGGGAGCGCAGGGAATGCACAAAGAGCCACAGGTTAACCTGGAACTGGCCCTTCAGCACGGGCTGAGTGCCGAAGAATACCAGCACTTGCTGGATTTGCTGGGCCGAACACCCACGTTTACCGAACTGGGTATTTTTTCGGTCATGTGGAGCGAGCATTGCTCATACAAAAACTCCATTCTGGAGCTGAAAAAATTGCCCCGCAGCGGCGGCCGACTGCTGGTAAGCGCCGGCGAGGAAAACGCCGGGCTGGTGGACATCGGCGACGGGCTGGCGGTCTGCTTTAAAATCGAAAGCCACAACCACCCCTCGGCGGTGGAGCCTTACCAGGGGGCAGCCACCGGTGTGGGTGGCATCATGCGGGACGTGTTTACCATGGGCGCCCGCCCCATCGCCGCCCTTAACTCGTTGCGGTTCGGTCCCCTGGACGATGCGCGCAATCGCTACCTGTTTGACGGGGTCGTGCGGGGCATTGCCGATTACGGTAATTGCCTGGGAGTGCCCACCGTTGCCGGAGAAATCTATTTCGAACCCTGCTATTCGGGCAATCCGCTGGTTAACGCCATGACGGTGGGTATTGTCCGCCACGATCAGACGGCACGAGCGGTCGCCCACGGACGGGGCAACCCCGTTTACATCATCGGTTCGCGCACCGGACGCGATGGCATTCACGGGGCCACCTTCGCCTCCGAAGAACTGGATGAGGCCAGCGAAGCGCGCCGGCCGAACGTTCAGGTCGGCGACCCGTTTACCGAAAAATTGCTGCTGGAGGCCACCCTGGAACTCATTCAGGCCGGCGTTCTGGTGGGCATTCAGGACATGGGGGCTGCCGGTCTCACCTGCTCCTCCACCGAAATGGCCGCCAAAGGCAAATGCGGCATGGAACTGATTCTGGACAGGGTCCCTCTGCGGGAACCAGACATGAGCGCTTACGAAATCATGCTGTCCGAAAGCCAGGAACGCATGCTGGCCGTGGTCAAAAAAGGCCACGAGGCGGCGGTGGAGGCCATCTGCCGGAAATGGGACCTGGAATGTGCCTGCATCGGCAGGGTCATCGACGAGCCGGTGCTGCGGGTTTACTTCCAGGGGCAGAAGGTGGCCGAGGTGCCGCCGTTCCATTGCGTCCTGGGGGGCGGTGCCCCGGTTTACCAGCGGGAAGCCAGAAAACCCACCTATCTGGAGGAGGTAAATCGGCTGGAGCTGGAATCCCTGCCTCCGGTAACCGATCCAGGCCGGGTTCTGCTACAGTTACTGGGCTCCCCGAACATTGCTTCCAAACAGTGGGTGTATGAGCAGTACGACCACATGGTTCAGGCCGGCACCTGCCTTTTGCCGGGCGGGGATGCCGCCGTGGTCCGGGTCCCGGGGACCAACAAGGGTCTGGCTGTAACTACCGATTGTAATGCGCGCTATGTGTATTTGAATCCCCGCCGGGGAGCACGCATTGCCGTTGCCGAAGCGGCCCGAAATGTGGTCTGTACCGGTGCCGAGCCGCTGGCGGTCACCAATTGCCTGAACTTCGGCAACCCGTACAAGCCGGAAATTTATTACCAGTTTCGGGAGGCTGTGGCCGGCCTGGGAGAAGCCTGCCGCGCCCTCAACACCCCCGTCACCGGCGGGAATGTCAGCTTCTACAACGAAAGCCCTCAGGGGGCCGTTTACCCCACGCCGGTGATCGGCATGGTCGGCTTGCTGGAGGACCTGTCTTACCTCACCCCGGCCGCCTTTGTCCAGCCGGGCGACGACATCTGGCTGGTTGGCGAAACCTTTCCCGAACTGGGTGGGTCGGAACTTCTGCGCACTACCTACGGGAAGGTACTTGGCGATTGTCCGCATCTGGATCTGGACCTGGAAAAGCGCACTCAGCGGGCTGTTTTGCAGGCCATCCGAACCGGGCTGGTCCATTCCGCCCACGATGTGGCTGAAGGCGGCCTGGCAGTGGCGCTCGCTGAATGCTGTTTGATGAACCAGGAAAACCCCCTCGGGGCAAAAGTCCGTTTTTCGCAACCGGCCATGCGACCCGAATGGTTTCTGTTCAGCGAGTCTCAGTCCCGCTTCATCCTCTCCGCCCCTCCGGCGGCGCGAGAGCAGCTCCACGATCTCTTTCAACAGGCAGGGATTTCGGCCCAACCCATCGGCACGGTGGGTGGCAACCAGTTAATTATCGAGCCCTGGATTCAGCTGGATTTGGATCGGCTGAGCGCAGTCTATTACCAGACCATTGCACAGAGAATGACCGTTTCCGGTTGAGGAAACATTCCATTTCCTGAATCGACCGGCATATTTTTTTTCAGGCGATTTAAGTTTGCTGGATGCCTATTCGATGATGAAACAGCGTCATCTGGTCGGCAAACGTTGGTGCGAACAATCGGGAAAAATTCCGCTGATTCTGTGCGAGAGCACCGGGACAACAAGCGCGGGGACGAAAACCTGTTCAACCTAAAACACTCGAGGTACCCATGAAGCGACTTGGCCGGGTAATGGTGGTAGATGACGAGGAGAACATTCGCGAAGTCCTGTCCAATTACCTAACCGGACTGGGCTATCAGGTGGTAACCGCCACGGACGGTCAGGATGCTTTAAACAAATTTCAGAAGGACCAGTTCGACCTGATCATTTCCGATCTGCTGATGCCTAACATTGATGGGCTGGATCTGCTCAAACGGATTCGCGAGCAGGATAAGGAAGTCATCTTTTTGATGATCACTGGATACCCGTCCATCGAAACCGCTGTGGAAGCCATTAAGAAAGGGGCTTACGATTACATTACCAAGCCCTTCCACATGGAGGACGTCAAGATCCGCATCGAGCGGGCCTTCGAAAAGAAGAACTTGAAGGAAAGATTATCCACCGTGCAGGGTTTCGTTTGGGCACTTATTTTCTCCATTCCAGTGTGGTTGATCCTGGGCATCATTCTGGCCAAACTGCTCCGCTAAGCGGTTACCGGAAGAGGACGCCTCCCCCTTCTCTCTGGTGGCGTTTCGCTCCGCATTACGGGCTCTTCACATAGTTTCTCGCCTCACACTGTGCCTTTTTCCCCTGCCCTTGCGCACTG
>RFHE01000257.1 GCA_003696445.1 Calditrichota bacterium
ATCGGCTATATTTCGAAAGAGGATGCCATCAATGCCGGCCTGACCGGTCCGGTGCTGCGCGGGTCGGGTGTGGCTTACGACGTGCGCAGGAATTTCCCGTATCTGATTTACGACCGTCTGGATTTTGAAATTCCGGTTTGCGACGACGGCGATGTGTATTCCCGGTACTTGGTGCGCATGGAAGAATTGGAGCAGAGCATGAAAATTGTGCACCAGTGCCTGAAGGATTTTCCCGACGGGCCGGTCAATGTGTTCGATCACAACATCACCCTTCCGGAAAAGATGGAAGTTTACAATACCATCGAAGGGTTGATTCATCACTTTAAGAACATCATGCGCGGTCATGGTTTCGAGGTGCCGGTGGGCGATATTTACGATGCCACCGAAGCGCCCAATGGGGAACTGGGCTTCTACATTGTGGCGGACGGCTCCAATAAGGCCTATCGGCTGCGCGTCCGGCCGCCATCCTTTGTTAATTATTCCGCTTTTAATCAGATGGTGACCGGCGACATGATCTCGGATGTGGTGGCGGTGTTGGGAAGCTTGAACATTATTGCTGGAGAGTTGGACCGCTAAGCCGGTCCGTGCTGCTGGTAGAGACGTTTGGGGACAGGAAGGAACTGGAAAAAATGGCGAAACAGGCTACCGAAACTGAAAAAGCTGTGGAATTTTCCGAAGCAGGTCAAAAAGAGCTTCAGGCACTGCTGGCTCGTTACCCCGACAAACGTGCCGCTCTACTTATGGTGCTTCACCTGGCGCAGCGGGAGTTCGGCTGGATTTCTCAGGACGTGATGAAGTACATCGCCGAACAGCTGGAATTGCCTTACGGGGATGTGTACGACGCGGTCAGTTTTTACACCATGTTTCATACCCGGCCACCCGGGAAGTACCACCTGCAGGTGTGCCATACCCTCAGTTGTGCCCTTCGCGGTGCCCACCAGATTTGCCAGCACATCGAGGAGAAGCTGGGCATCAAGGAGGGCGAAGTGACCCCGGATGGGAAATTTTCCTTTGTAAAGGTGGAGTGCTTGGGGTCCTGTGGAACCGCCCCGGTGGTCCAGATCAACGAGGATTACCACGAAAATATGACCGTTGAAAAGCTGGAGCAGTTTCTCAAAACCCTGAAATAGGCGATGCGAAGATGTTTGAACCGGTCCTGACCAAAGACATTCAGATTCCTGAATCCCAGGAAATAGATTACTACCTGTCCCGTGGGGGGTACGAAGCCTTCCAGAAGGTGATCAAGTCGATGACTCCCGATGAGGTGATTGAGGAAGTGAAGGCATCCAATCTCCGGGGCAGGGGAGGGGCAGGATTCCCTACCGGCATGAAATGGAATTTTGTGCCCAAAAACACCGACAAGCCCCATTACATGGTCAATAATGCCGACGAGAGTGAGCCGGGCACATTCAAGGATCGCCTGCTTTTGAATGGCAATCCGCATCTGGTTTTGGAAGGCACCATGATTGGTGCCTTTGCCATAAGGGCCAATGTGGCTTACATCTACATTCGGGGCGAGTTTGCCCGCGAAGCCCGGATCATGGAAAAGGCGATTGCTCAGGCATACGAGAAAGGCTTTCTGGGCAAAAACATTCTGGGCACCGGTTACGATCTGGATGTGTATGTGCATCGCGGGGCCGGGGCTTACATCTGCGGCGAGGAGACCGGCCTGCTGGAGTCCCTGGAAGGCAAGCGCGGCTGGCCGCGCATTAAGCCGCCTTTTCCAGCGCTGGAGGGGCTGTTCCGCTGCCCGACCATCGTGAATAATGTCGAAACCCTCTCCTGCGTGCCGTTGATAATTAACCGCGGCGCCGACTGGTTTAAATCCATCGGACCGGAGCGCAGCCCTGGACCGAAGCTGTTCTGCCTGAGCGGGCAGGTAAAAAATCCGGGGGTTTTCGAACTGCCCATGGGCACCAATCTGAAAGAAATTATTTATGAGCACGGCGGTGGGCTATTGAACGGCAAGGGGTTAAAGGCGGTCATCCCGGGTGGTTCCTCGGTGCCCATTCTACGCCCGGAGGAAATCGACGTGTCCATGGATTTTGACTCCCTGGCGCAGATCGGCAGCATGCTCGGTTCGGCCGGCATCATCGTCATGGACGAGGGTACTTGCCTGGTGGATGCCCTATTGAATATTGCCCATTTTTACCGGCACGAATCCTGCGGGCAGTGCACGCCCTGCCGGGAAGGCACGTACTGGGCCGAGCAGGTGTTGCGCAAGATTGAGCACGGCCAGGCCAGCGAAAAGGATATCGACATGCTGGAAGAGATGGCGCGACATATCAATTTTAGGACCATTTGTCCGCTGGGCGACGCAGCCGCCATGCCCATCATGAGCTTTTTGAAAAAATTTCGTGACGAATTTGTTCAGCATGTGCGGGCCGGTGCCTGCCCTCTGAACAGTCAACTGTAACCCGAGGATTTGCACGGAAGGGGATGCGGAAGTATGCCACTGGTCAAAATAGACAACGTTGAACTGGAAGTTCCCGCCGGAACCACTGTTCTGGAAGCTGCCAAGCAGGCCAATATCGAAATTCCCCACTATTGCTATCATCCTGGATTAAAGATTGTAGCAAGTTGCCGGATGTGTCTGGTTAAAATTGAGGGGATGCCCAAGCTGGTACCCTCTTGCTCCACGCGAATTATGGAGGCACGGCCGGATCGCAAAGTCGATGGCAAATACGATATGGTGGTCCATTACCAGGTGCCGGAGGTGAAGGAGGCCCAGGAGTCGGTGCTGGAGTTTTTGCTGCTGCACCACCCAGTGGACTGTCCGGAATGTGACCAGGCCGGAGAATGTTTTCTGCAGGATTACACTTATCGTTACGGCAAAGACCATTCCCGGTTTGAATTCCATAAGCGGGTGCCGCCCCGCAAGGACCTGGGCCCTAACATGCTACTGGTCAGCACGCGCTGCATTCTGTGCTCCCGATGCGTGCGCTTTACCGACGAAGTCACCGGCACCGGGGAACTGGTGGTGAAAAACCGGGGCTATCGCTCGGAAATCGATATGTTCCCTGAAACCTCGTTGAACAATAAACTCTCCATGTGTACGGCGGACATCTGCCCGGTCGGTGCGCTGGTGACCAAAGATTTTCTGTTTAAGCCGCGAAACTGGCGCTACAAAAAGGTGCGCAGCGTGTGTCCGGGCTGTTCGGTGGGCTGCAATATGACCATCGAATACATGGAAGAGGACAACAGCATTTACCGGATCAAGCCGGTGTACAATGCCGAGGTCAATCAGTGGTGGATGTGTGACGACGGCCGACTGCTGTACCATGTGTATAAGAAATTGAAGCGGCTGGAGAAGCCGCTGATGCGCCGCGACGGCGAATTGAAGCGAGTGAACTGGCGCAGGGCCTATCGCCATCTGTTTGAGCGGTTCCAGTCCTTTAAACCCGAGGAAATTGCCGCTGTAGGCAGCGGGTATGCCACCAACGAAGAGAATTTTATGCTTCAAAAGCTGTTCCGGGATGGGCTGAAGTGTGCAAACGTGGCGATTGACGACCGGTTCCCCAGCGAAGAGGACGTGGTTTATCCTCGCTTTATTATTAAAGGAGAAAAATTGCCCAATTATCGCGGCGCCAGCGACATGCTGCAGCCTGCCAGCACCTTTTCTCAGCTTTTAAAAGAAATCGATGCCGGCAAAATTAAGGCGCTGTACTGGCTGGACGGCAGCCCGCAGTTCGTCCTCACCGAGGAAGAAATCCAGGTTCTGAAGAAGCTGGATTTTCTGGTTGTCCAGCACATCGCTCATACCCCGGTTACCGAGATGGCCCACATTGTGTTTCCCGGAGCCAGCGCTTACGAGAAGACGGGCAGCTTTACCAATTACCAGGGCCGTGTTCAACGGATTCAACGCGCCCTGCTGCCCCCGGGTGCCGCCAAAAGCGACTTCGAGATTTTCCAGGAAATGCTGGACCTGCTGGACATCGCCACCTACCTGAACCTCCAGGAGGTGTTTTCCGAAATTTCCGAAACGCGCAGCGCCTATGCCGGGCTCAGCTGGGAACAAATGGGTGAACTGGGGGCGAATACAGCCGTGGGCGAGGAAGCAGCGGTGAGCAGTTCGAGTTCTTCTTAACCGGATTAGAGTTGAAGGGCGGAGTGGACAATGGTTAATAGCGCAACGGTTGAACTCGTCGTTTCTGCAGTGAAAGTTTTCATTGTAGTGAATGTGATCCTGCTAATGGTCATGGTTATGATTCTGGCCGAGCGGAGAATATCAGCATTCATCCAGGATCGTTATGGACCTAATCGAGTTGGCCCGTTCGGAATTCTGCAGCCCATAGCCGATGGCATCAAGTTTTTGTTCAAAGAAGACGTGATTCCTTACCACGTGGACCGGTTTCTGTATCTGCTGGCGCCGGCCGTGATTCTGGTCCCCTCCCTGATGACCTTCGCCATTGTGCCATTTGGTAGTTCGTTTTCATTTTACTGGGGCGACACCCCGGTGCATGTACGCCTGCAAATTGCCGATCTAAACATCGGCATTCTTTACTTTGTGGGCATTGCCTCGCTGGCCGTTTATGGTCTGGTAATTGGCGGCTACGCATCCAATAACAAGTATTCCATGTTCGGTGGGCTGCGTTCCTCGGCCCAGATGATCAGCTACGAAATCCCCATGGGCCTGGCCATCGTGTCGGTGGTGATGCTCACCGGGTCGCTGCGGCTGAGCGATATTGTGGCCGACCAGCAGCATATGTGGAACGTGGTTCGCCAGCCCCTTGGTTTCCTCATCTTCCTGGTTGCGGCTTTTGCCGAGACCAATCGGTTGCCCTTCGACCTGCCCGAGGCCGAACAGGAGCTGGTGGGCGGTTACCATACCGAGTACAGCTCGATGAAATTCAGCGCTTTCTTTATTGCAGAATATGCCAACATGATCACCTCCAGTGCCCTGATTACTACCCTTTTCTTCGGCGGTTATCATGTGCCGTTTGGCATTCTGGAAGCACTGAACCTGCCGGTGGCCTGGGAGGTGGTGGTGCACGTGTTAAGTTTTTCCATTAAAACAGCCTTCTTCCTGTTTGTGTATCTGTGGGTACGCTGGACGTTGCCCCGGTTCCGCTACGATCAGTTAATGAACCTGGGTTGGAAGTCCCTGTTACCGCTCAGCCTGGTGAATGTGGTGCTGACGGGCATCGGGATTGCGATTTTTTAAACGAAAACAAATGGACTGAAACAAGATGGTAGCCACTGCACTGTTTTACATTTTTGCTGCTATTGCCACGGCGGGGGCCATCATGGTGGTGGCTCAGCGCAATCCGGTGTACAGTGCCCTGTATCTGGTGCTTACCTTGTTTGCGCTGGCCGGTGAATATGTATTGTTGATGGCTCATTTTATTGCCATCGTTCACGTCGCGGTCTATGCCGGGGCCATTGTGGTCCTCTTCCTGTTTGTCATCATGTTGTTGAATGTCCGCCTGGAGGAGCGGGCTCCGGATGCCTTCCGCTACATGATTTACGCGGGTCTGCCCATGGCGGCCATCCTGTTTGTGGAAATGGGCTACTTTGCCTTTCGTGGCTTTCAGCAGGCCATGGTTCAGGGCACCCGGGTGGGGCTTGTGGAAAGCATCGGGCGCGCCCTGTTCAGCCAGTATGTACTGCCCTTCGAGGTGGCTTCCATCCTTCTACTGGTCGCCATGATCGGGGCGCTTTACCTTTCCAAGCGCAAGCTGGAAATTGTCGCCTTTAAGAGACCCCGTTCCAAGAAGGAACGCTTAAAAGTGATGATGTACGAAGAAGAACATTAACCCTGTTCAGCGAGGTAGCGATGCCTGCGGTTCCGATTTCTCATTTTCTCATTTTAAGTGCAGTGCTGTTTTCGCTGGGTGTGCTGGGGGTAATCATTCGGCGGAATGCGATTGTGATTTTTATGTGCATCGAATTGATGTTAAATGCGGTCAATCTGACCTTTCTGGCCTTCTCAAATTATCTGAACAACGTAGAAGGACAGATTTTTGTTTTTATGGTCATGGTTGTGGCCGCAGCGGAAGTGGCTGTCGGACTGGCCATTATTGTGGCCATTTTCCGCCTGCGGGAGACCGTACATGTGGACGAAATCAAACTGTTGAAGTGGTAAGGGCGATGATCCCGCAATGTGAACCGACTGGAGTGGACGGAGCGCTGTGATGGAAAGCTACATCTGGTTTATTCCTTTTCTGCCGTTACTGGGCGCGCTGATTAACGGCATTTTTGGCTCGGCACTGAAGGAGAAGGCTGGCCTGGTGGCCAATGTAGCCATTTTCGGCTCGTTTGTGCTGGCGGTAAAAGCCTTTCTGGCCGTGGCCCGTGGGGCCACCTTTAACGGCGACCTGTTTCACTGGATTGTTGCCGGCCAGTTCAAAGCTGCATTCGGCGTTCAGATCGATCCGCTTTCCGCCATTATGATGCTGGTGGTCACCGGCGTCGGTTTCTTGATTCATCTGTACTCCATCGGCTACATGCATGGCGATCCCGGTGTGGGGCGCTATTTCGCTTATCTGAACCTGTTTGTTTTTGCCATGTTGTTGCTGGTTATGGGCAACAACCTGTTGCTGCTGTTCCTTGGCTGGGAAGGGGTGGGACTATGTTCCTACCTGCTGATCGGCTTCTGGTACCACAAGCCCTCGGCAGCCAAAGCAGGCCTGAAGGCGTTTATTGTGAACCGCATCGGCGATGTTGGTTTTCTGATCGGCATGTTTCTCATCTTCACCACCGTCGGTAGCCTGGCCTATGCAGACATTGAAGCCAATGTGGCCCAGCTGGTGAATGCTGGTGTGCTTACCGCCGCCTGTCTGTTGCTGTTTGTAGGCGCTACCGGCAAATCCGCCCAGTTTCCCCTCTACGTGTGGTTGCCCGACGCCATGGAAGGTCCCACACCGGTCAGTGCGCTGATTCACGCCGCCACCATGGTTACAGCTGGAGTGTACATGGTGGCCCGTTTCAATTTCCTGTTCAGCCAGAGTGCGACGGCCATGGCGGTGGTTACCATCGTGGGAACGTTTACCGCCCTGTACGCGGCAACCATGGCCCTGGTGAACAACGACATCAAGCGCGTGCTGGCCTACTCGACCATTTCGCAGCTGGGCTATATGTTCATCGGTGTGGGTGTGGGAGCGTATGCGGCCGGTATTTTTCACCTGATGACGCATGCGTTCTTCAAGGCACTGCTCTTTCTGGGGGCCGGTTCGGTGATGCATGCCCTTGCCGATGAAACCAACATTCAGAAGATGGGCGGACTCTACCACAAGATTAAAATTACCGCCATCACCTTCATGGTGGCCTGGTTGGCCATCAGCGGCATTCCGCCGTTCAGCGGCTTTTTCTCCAAAGACGAAATTCTGGCCAAGGCCTTTGCCTACCACCCGGCCATCTGGTTTCTGGGCCTGGTTGGAGCGGTGCTGACCGCCTTCTACATGTCCCGACTGGTCTTTGTCACCTTTTTCGGCCAATCTCGCGTGGAGCCGGAAGTGGAGGCGCATATTCATGAATCCCCGCCGGTGATGACCATCCCGTTAATGGTGCTGGCGGTGCTCAGTGCCATTGGTGGCTTTGTGGGGGTTCCGGCCATTTTGGGGGGTGAGAATCGTTTTGAGCACTTTCTGGAACCGGTTTTTGTGGGGGCCGAGGAGCATCTCCATTTCGCCCACGTGCCCCATTCGCTGGAGTACGGGCTGATGCTGATTTCCATCCTGGCCGCCCTGGCTGGCATTGGACTGGCCTATGGCATGTACATCAAGGGGAGCCCGGATCCCGATCGGCTGGCTCAACGATTCTCCGGGCTCTACAAGTTGCTTTACAACAAATATTACGTGGACGAGATTTACGACGCCCTGGTCGTCCAACCGCTGCTCAGCTTCAGCCGGTTTCTGTGGCGGGTGGTGGACAACGGCCTGATCGATGGCCTGGTCAATCTGACCGGCCGGCTGGGGCTGTTGATCAGCCAGGTGTTGCGGCGGATTCAAACCGGTTACGTGCAGAATTATGCCGCTGTATTTGTGGTGGGTGTTCTGATCATTCTGGCCTATTACCTGTTCAGCTAAGGGAAAAGGAGCGGAGATAACGCGCATGGAAATGGCAACGCTGTTAAATTGGACAACCTTTTTGCCCCTTCTGGGAGGGCTTGTCCTGTTAACCATACCGCGCACTCAGGAGAGTCTGATCAAATCCTGGGCGCTGTTTATCACCACCTCTACCTTTCTTATTTCACTCTTTCTTTTCTACCGGTTCGATGGCAGCAATACCGGCTTTCAGTTCGAAACGGTGAAGGCTTGGATTCCGGGCCTGAATGCCTCGTACCACGTGGGCGTGGACGGCATCAGCATCTTGTTGTTCATGTTGACCACCTTTATTACCCCGCTGGCCATTCTTTCCTCCTGGAGTGCCATTACCACGCGACTGAAAGAATACATGCTGGCCATGCTGGTTCTGGAAACGGCCATGCTGGGG